>NZ_JBFUHT010000011.1:0-121402 GCF_056402275.1 Azospirillum sp. P4_B5 | reverse complement strand
GGCCGGCGCCGAACAACGCGCCGCCCGCCGTGCCGCCGGCCACCGCGCCGGCGATGCCGGCCAGCGCCGCCGCCTTGGCGGTGCCCCCGAGAAGATCGCGGCGGTTCACGCCCGTCCGCTCAACCTTGATGTTCGACGCTTTTGTGTCCGACATGGGTGAACTCCTTCGATGTCCCCTTGCGGGGCTCTTGTTTCGACCTGGTGGGTCAAAGTCCTTCCGGCCGGGCGGACAGGTGCCCGGTGGCGGGATCGGTGGTCAGCACGGCGGCGCGCGGTTTTGGTTCGGCGGCCGTAGCTGTGGATTGGGTGGCGTCGCGGCGCTCCCGCTTCAGGCGCTTCTGGATCATGACCGGGCATTTGCGGTCGTGGTGGTAGAGCACCTGGCAGTGGAGGCACTGGATGCATTCGTTGGGGTTGATCGAGCCGTCGGGGTGGATCGCCTGGACCGGGCATTCGTTGGCGCAGCGCCGGCACGGGTTGCCGCATTCCTTGTAGCGGCGCAGCCAGTCGAACATCCGCATCCGGCCGGGGATGGCGAGCGCCGCGCCCAGCGGGCACAGGTAGCGGCAGAAGAAGCGCTCGATGAACAGGCCGGCGGCGATCAGGGCCACGGCGAACAGGACGAACCACCAGTCGCGGACAAAATGTAGGATGATCGCGGTCTTGAACGGCTCGACCTCCGCCGCCTTCTCCGCCGTCGCCAGCGAGGTCAGCGACAGGCCGAACAGCAGCAGGAAGATCATGTACTTGATCGGCCACAGCCGCTGGTGCAGCCCGAAGGGCACGGCGATCTGGCGGACGCCGAGTTTCTTGGCGACCTTGGACGCCAGTTCCTGCAGCGCGCCGAACGGGCACAGCCAGCCGCAGAAGGCGCCCCGGCCCCAGAACAGCAGCGACGCGGCGACCGAGAACCACAGGATGAACACCAGCGGGTCCATCAGGAAATAGTCCCAGCGGAAGTCGGTGCGCAGCGCGTTGGCGAAGGTCAGCACGTTGACCACCGACAGCTGCGCCGTCGCGTACCAGCCGAGCCAGACCAGCGTGAAGACGAGGAACCCGGTGCGCACCCGCTCGTAGAGAGCCGGACGCTTCACGAGCTGGTCCTGGAAGAAGAAGATTCCGGTCAGCAGCAGGATCGCGCTCGCCAGAATAGCGACGTCGAACAGCCGGTTCTCCCAGATGCGCCGCCACAGCGGGATCTCGTCGGCCGCGTCCTGTTCCGCCAGGGCGGCGGCCATCGGAGCCGCGGAGGCCGGCGCCGCGGCTGCGGCAGGAGCGGCCACCGGCTCGACCTTCAGGAACTTCTCCGGCGGCTGGTAGCCGAGGTCGAAGGTGACGAAGGCCTTGTCGAGCGCCGCGGTCGCGCGCTGCACCAGCAGCTGCAGGCGCCAGGGATCGGCGGGGTTGAAGCCGGCCTCTTCGGGGATGATGAACAGGCCGATCTCGGGGAAATTCGGCGCGCCCGCCGCGGCCAGGGAGCCCAGGCGCTTGTGCAGACGGTCGCGGAAGCGGATGGCGCCCTCATGCTGGACCAGCTCGAAACGGTCGAAGATGCCGCCGCGCACATAGCCCGAGCCCTTGAAGGAATAGCGCCCCTGCCCCGCCACGACGATGGCGTGCTGGCCCGGCTTCAGCCGCTGCACCAGCGCCTCGTACTCCGCGTCGCCCAGCAGGGAGCGGCCGACGGCGGGAATGGTGGCGAGTGCCGCGTAGAGGTCGATGAAGCTGTCGTTCGGATCGCCGGCCTCGGGACGGGCGGCGGCCTCGGCCTTGCCGGTGCGCTCGAAGGCGGCGTTCACCTCGCCCACCGTCAGCGTCAGGCGGCGCACGGAACCGTCGCCGACCAGCGTGGCCCAGTCCTCCACTCCCGTCTTGGACAGGTCGAGGCTGCGGGTCACGGTCGGCGCGGCCTCCGCCGCTCCCGGCGCGCCCAGCGCCTGCAACACCTTCTTGCCGGAGCGGATGATCGAATCGCCGATCACCATCACCGTCACGGTGGCGCCGGACACGATGTCCACCGGCGGGCTGGACGCGCTCTGCGAGGCCAGGGTCAGCACGTTCTTGCCGACGTAGCCGTCGATGAAGGCGTTGACCTTGGCGGGCGGGATGCCGATCAGGACGATGGGCTCGTGATGGTCGACCAGCTTCGCCCCGGTCACCGTGCCGTCCGGCGCCAGCCCGACCATCACATGGATCGGGCGGCCCGAATAGCCGGTCGTGTTCACGAAGTCGGAGGTCAGGAAGGCGTGGCCGACCAGCGCGTCGCCCTTGTAGACGGGAACCAGCGGCGCGTTCGGCAGGGGGGCGCCGAAGCGGTCCGCCCCGGCGGCGAGATCGCCCGGCTGCACCGTGCCGAGATACCGCGCCAGCAGCGCCTCGGCCGCGTCCGCCGTGCCGAACCCGGCCAGCAGAATCAGCAGCCCAGCCACCAGTGCGCGTGTCCTCCGCAAGAAGTCTGCAACCATTTCCCTTGCCCTGATGTCTTGATCTTGATCAAGAGGCCGCAAGCCCCTTTGACGCGGCTATGGGACCACATGTTCGGAACCCTGTTCTTGACCGGCGTCAATTCGGAGGAAATGAGTCCCGACTATCCTCCTTCCGGCGTTCCGCTCCTTATGACCGTGCGGGACACAAGATTGTATTTTAGGCAAACTGTATTTTGAAATTGAGGTGAAGCCATGCCGCTGCTGCGCCACGAGCCTCAGGGCGGGGTCCGCTCGCTGGACGATCTTCTGGGCATCGCCCTGGCGCTGGAACAGGAGGCGGTGCGCCGCTACACCCAGTTGGCGGCCCTGATGGACCGACGCGGCGAGACCGACACCGCCGTCACCTTCCGCGCCCTGATCGCGGAGGAGCAGGACCATGTGCAGGCGGTGGGCGGCTGGGCGCACAGCCTCGGCCGCCCCGCCCCCGACGCTCCGGCCTTCCTCTGGCGCCTGCCGCCGGAGCTTGCCGCCTCCTGGGAGGAGCTGACCGAGCGCACGCGGCTGACGCCCTATCAGGCGCTGTCGCTGGCGGTGGTCAACGAGCAGCGCGCCTTCGCCTTCTACAGCTACATCGTTGCCAGCGCGCCGGACGATTCCGTGCGCACCCATGCCGAGTCGCTGGCTCGCGAGGAACTTCGCCACGCCGCCCTGCTCCGGCGCGAGCGCCGCAAGGCCTTCCGCCGCGAACGTGGCCGGGCGGACCGCAAGCCGGCCCGCGCGGACACACCGGCGGAGTTGGAACGGCTGGCCGTCGCCCTGCTGTCCGCCACCGCCGCCGAGCACGGCGCGCTGGCGGTGCGCCTGCTGGCCCTCGGTGACGGAGACGGCGCCGCGCTGCTGACCCGCATCGCCGACGAAGAGCGGGCGCTGATCCCGTCCGGCTCCGGCACCGCGCCGTCACAGGCCGCCGTTCCCGACACCGCGCCCGCTTGCCTGCGCGCGGCGGTCGCCGCCTCCGAACGGCTCGCCGAAGCCTTCGGCGACGTCGCGGCCCAGGCGACCGACGAGCTGGTCCTGAACGAATCCCTGCGCCTTCAGGAGGCTGTGGTGGGTCACCTCGCGCAACTGGCGGAACGGATCGACGCAGCGAGCTAAAGGCTTATCCGAAAACCATTATAGCCCTCTCCCCTCCGGGGAGAGGGTGGCCCGCAGGGCCGGTGAGGGGGATGTGCGTAAGGAAACCTTCGGCACAAGCGCAACCCCCTCACCCTAACCCTCTCCCCAGAGGGGAGAGGGGATTTTAAGGAGATCGTCCTGGGTGCTACCCCACCACCTGCCGGTACAGCGCCGGCAGGGCCTTGGTCAGATGCGTGACCTGCGGGAAGATCGCGTAGCCGCCCCGGCCGAACAAATAGGGGAAGTAATCGCGTGCCTCGGCGTCCACGGTGATGCCGAACAGGGCGATGCCCTGGCGGCGGGCCTCCTGGATCGCTACGCGGGTGTCCTCGATGCCGTAGCGCCCCTCGTAATGGTCCACGTCGTTGGGCTTGCCGTCCGACAGCAGGATCAGCAGGCGGTGCCGGTTGGGCCGCTCCGCCAGACGCGCGGCGGTGTGGCGCAGCGCCGCTCCCATGCGGGTGTAATGGCCGGGCTTCAGCGCCTGGACGCGGCGCTGCACACGGGCGTTCAGCGGCTCGTCGAACTCCTTGACCGTCTGCACCCGCACCCAGTCCCGCTTCTTCGAGGTGAAGGCGAAGATCGCGTGTGGATCGCCGCAGGCGTTCAGGCCGTTGGACAGGGCCAGCAGCGCCTCCTTCTCGACGTCGAGCACGCGGTGCCCGTCCACCCAGCCGTCGGTGGACAGCGACGTGTCGACCAGAACCGCCACCGCCAGATCGCGCGCCGCGTTGCGCGCAGCCTGATAGACGCGGTCGCTGCCCGCCCCGCCCGCGCGCTGGTCGGCGCAACGGCGCACCAGCGCGGTGAGGTCGAGATCGTCGCCGTCCGGCTGGCCGGTGAAGACCATGCGCTTGGGGCGCAGGGCCTCGAACTGGCGGCGCACCTGCCGGATGCGGCGCAGCGCGGCCTCGTCGGGCACCCAGTCCTCGCCGTCCTCCGGCGCCGGTTCGGCGACGACGCGGCAATGGGCGGGGTGGTAGGCGCGGCGGCGATGGTCCCATTCCGGGTAGGTCAGAACCGCGGTCAGCGGCGCCGCGTCCACGGCGGCCGGCGCCAGATCGAGATCGAGTTTCAACCGGGTCGAGGGCTTGCGCTGATGCTGGGCGAGCGCGATCTCCTCCATATCGTCGGCGGCCTGACGGGCGGCGTCCTCGTCGTCGTCATCGACCGGGCGGGGGATGTTCAGCATCTCCGCCAGACCGAAGATCTTCTCGAAACGGTTCAGGATCAGCGGGTCCTCGCGCTGCACCTGATCGCTGTCGCGCCGCGTCGCCTTCCGGCGCTGGCCATCGCTTTCAGAGGAGGGGGCCGCCCCGTCCTCGGCCGTGGCATCGGGAGTGGCTGCCGCGCCGGACGGAGCGGGACCCGAAACCTCGCCCCACAGCGGCACCGGCAGGAAGGGCTTGTAGCCGGCCGGGGCGGTGAAGCGGTCCAGCGGAACCGTCCCGTCCAGCGCCGCGCCGCCGTCGCCAACGCCCAGCAGAGCCAGCACCGCCGCCTCCACCATCGCCTCTTCCTTCGGCAGGGAGCGCTTGGGCCGCACGGCGATCAGCGCTGTGCACAGCTCACCGTGCAGGCGGGTCAAACCCGGCCAGCGCGCGAGAACCCGCGCGGTGGTCGCGTGGGCCTGCCGCAGCGCCCGCAGATCGGCCCGCAGCGGGTCAGCGGGGGCCTCGCCATCGGCCTCGGCGTGCGCAAAGTACGCGGCCAGCCATTCGTAGAGCCGCTCGTTCAGCGCCGCGTCGGGGAACACGTCGAGCATGGCGGGCAACTGCAGCACGTCGCCGTCCAGCGCCGGCCGCTCCAGCCGTTCGGTGCCGAGGCCGATGCGCTCCAGAACCGACAGCCGGTGGCTGGAGGACGCCCGTCCCGCGGCGGCCAGCCGCACGCCCCGGTCGCCGCCCAGCCCGCGGAAGAACACCGCCAGCCGGGGCCGGATCGCCTCCAGCGTCACCGCGGCATCGGGATGGTGCGGCAGGCTCGACCGGCCGCCGACCAGACGGTGCCAGTGGCGGCCGATGAACTCCTCAGGCTCGAGCAGCGACAGCATGTCCGTTTCCCTTACCCCAGTTGCCCTTAGCCCAGGGCGATGTCGGCGACGCGCAGCAGCGCCTGCCGCACGTCGGCGTCGTCGGTCAGCGGTTCGATCAGCGCGGTGCGGATGGCCCGCTCGGGCTTCACGCCGGAACGGATCAGCGTCGCGCAATAGACCAGCAGGCGGGTGGAGACGCCTTCCTCGAGATCCTGGCCCTTCAGGGCGCGCAGCGCGCCGGCCAGACGGACCAGCGGGGCGACGCGCGCCTCCGGCAGGCCGCTCTCGCGGGCGACGATGACGGCCTCGTCCTCCGGCGCCGGAAAGTCGAATTCGATGGCGAGGAAGCGCTGGCGCGTGCTGGGCTTCAGGGTCTTCAGAACGTTCTGGTAGCCGGGGTTGTAGGACACCACCAGCATGAAGTCGTCCGGCGCCTCCAGCAGTTCGCCCGTGCGGTCGAGCGGCAGCAGGCGGCGGTCGTCGGTCAGCGGGTGGAGCACGACGGTCACGTCCTTGCGCGCCTCCACCACCTCGTCGAGGTAGCAGACGGCGCCCTCGCGCACGGCGCGGGTCAGCGGGCCGTCCGCCCACACCGTGTCGCCACCCTTCAGCAGGTAACGCCCGGTCAGGTCGGCGGCGGTCAGGTCGTCGTGGCAGGACACGGTGTAGAGGGGACGACCCAGCCGGGCTGCCATGTGCGAGACGAAGCGCGTCTTGCCGCAGCCCGTCGGCCCCTTCAGCAGCAGAGGCAGGCGGTGGCGGAAGGCGTGCTCGAACAGCTCGCACTCGTCGCCGACGGCCTTGTAGTAGGGGATGTCGAGGTCGTCCGCGACGGCCTTCAGGGCGCTGCGGGTCATGGGTGTCTCCTCGAAAACGGAAGGCAAAAAAGAGAGGTCCCCTCCCCCGGCGCGCGGAGGAGGGGAAGGTCCTGATCACTCGGCGGGCTGCACGGCCGCACCGATTCCGGTGCTCTTGCGAGCCGTGGGCACCGGCCCCAGCAGAGCGTAGAGATAGAGGACGGCGCCGATGAACACCGCGGCACCGGCGGCCAGACGCACCCAGTAGAAGGGAGCGATCTCCGCCTGGACGGTCATGTAGTCCATGCCCATCACGCGCTGCAGGTGGACCTGCACGACCCCGGCGAAGGTCAGGGCGAAGGTCATCACCGTCATGCCGCCGGTCATCAGCCAGAAGCTGGCCTTGTTGAGGGTCTGGTGGTAGGGCGCGACGCCGCGCAGATGCGGCATGGCGTAGCTGAAGATGGCGAGGTTGATCATCACATAGGCGCCGAAGAAGGCAAGATGCCCGTGCGCCGCCGTCACCTGCGTGCCGTGGGTGTAGTAGTTGACCCAGGACAGCGTGTGCAGGAAGCCCCAGACGCCCGCCCCGAAGAAGGCCGTCACCGCGCAGCCGACCGACCACAGCAGGGCAGCCTTGTTCGGGTGATCGCGCCCGCCCTTCAGCACCATTTTCACGGCGAAGACGACCATGAAGAAGAAGGGGGCGACCTCAAGCGTCGAGAACAGCGAGCCGATCCACTGCCAGTAGCCCGGCGTGCCGATCCAGTAGTAATGGTGGCCGGTGCCCAGCAGGCCGGAGAAGAGGGCGAGGCCGACGATGGCGTAGAGCCACTTCTCGACGATCTCGCGGTCGACGCCGGTCATCTTGATCATCAGGAAGGCGAGGATGGAGGCCATCACCAGTTCCCACACACCCTCGACCCAGAGATGGACGACGTACCACCAGTACATCTTGTCCAGCGCGAGGTTGGTCGGGTTGTAGAAGGAGAACAGGAAGAAGATCGCGATGCCCCACAGCCCCATCACCAGGATGTTGGTGATGACCGTGCGCCGGCCCTTCAGCACCGTCATGGAGATGTTGTAGAGGAACATCAGCGCGACGACGACGATGGCGACCTTGATCCACGTCGGCTGTTCCAGGAACTCGCGCCCCTCATGGATGCGGAAGACGTAGCCGACGACGGCGGCCAGCGCGCCGAACATGAACAGGCCGAACTGGATGTAGGCCAGCTTCGGGCTGTGCAGTTCGCGCTCCGCCTCCTCGGGAATCAGGTAGTAGGCGGCGCCGAAGAAGCCCATCAGAAGCCACACGATCAGCGCGTTCGTGTGGATCATCCGCAGGATGTTGAAGGGAAGCAGTTCCGACAGGACGTTGGGCAGCACATAGACCGTGCCGGCCAGCAGGCCGACCAGGAGCTGAACGCCGAACAGGGCCAGCGCGCCGTAGAAGTAGGGCAGCGCGACCTTTTGCGATTGGTATTTCATGGCCTTTCGTCCTTCGTCAGCCGGAGATCTTGGGCGGCCAGTTCTGGGTGTTGATGCGGCTGGTCCACTCCAGGAAGGCGGCGAGGTCGTTGACCTCCTGCTCCGTCAGGTTGAACTGCGGCATCTGGCGGCGGCCCTCGATGCCGCTGGGCTGGGCGGCCATCCAGCCGGCCAACGCGGCGCGCGCGCCCTCCGCGTCCTTGTCGCCGCCGTAGCGGATCCAGACGTTGCCCAGTTCCGGCGCGAAATAGGCGCCCTCGCCCAGCAGCGTGTGGCAATTGATGCAGGAGTTCTTCTCCCACACATGCTTGCCACGGGCGACGCTGTCGGTCAGCCCCTTGCTGTCGGTGCCGGTGTTGACGACATAGATGTGACTTGCCGCCGTCAGCGAGACGAAGGCGGCGAAGAAGAAGAGCGATCCGCCGTAAAAAATGTTTCGGGCGGCCGCTTTGGTGAAGCGTTCCGTCATGCGTTCGTTTCTCCTGGGTCAGGCCCCCGAGGCAGACCTTCGTGGAACGGAGGGGCCTTGAGCAGCGTTGGCCGTGCGCCATGACGGAGAAAGTTGACCGATTTGGTGCGACTATCCTTGACGGCGGTCAAGTGGACGGTCGTCGTCCGGATTTGAGGCCGGATTTGAGGGCTGTGTGAAAAAGCGGGCGCCGGGCCAACCCGGCGCTTCCCGCGGCCGGCGCGCTCAAGGAATGGTCGGCGCCGGCGTGCTCAGGCTCCACATGGCGTCGAACATGGACGCCTGGAAGGCCGCGAAATCGGCGCTGTCGAGGATCAGGCCGTAGCTCTCGCGGGCCGACGAGATGACCGAAACCTTGCTGCCGTGGATGAAGCAGGTCATCGCAAGGTTGTAGGTGGCGGGCGCGTAGCGCAGTTCGCGCCGCTCCTCCTGGCTCGATGGCCAGATCGGCGCGATGTCGCGCTCCTCCGAACGGATCACCCGCAACCAGATGCCGCGCCGCGCCCGCTCCTTCAGGTAACGCTCCATCTCCTCCAGCCCCGGCTCGACCATCAGTTCCCGCATGGAGAGGGTGGCGCGCAGTTCCTTCTCCTCGCCGCTCAGCGTCTCCCACAGGACGGTGCGGATGCCTTCGGGACCGGGGTGGAAGCGGACGTTCGGCTGGCCGTTCTCGTGATGGTACATCGACCGCAGCACCGGCATCACGTCCTCGAGCATCTGCCGCCGGGCCTCGCTGCGCTCCAGCAGGATGCCCGGGTCCTGGGCGACCACGAAGCGGCGCTTGCCGTGATCGACGAAGCGGACGAGCCCCTCCGCCTCCAGCTTGGCGAGAGCGTCGTGCGCCGTGGTGCGGGCCATGCCGGCACCCGCGGCCACCTCCGTCACGGAGCCGCCGCCAAGACGGATCGTCGTCAGATAGAGCTTGTAGAGCGTCCCCGATATGCCGATCCGGGACAGCTTCTCCTCAAGATTCACCCACGTGCTCCCTTTTGAATCGCGTCGCAACATGCCCGATTCCGCGCCACCCGTCCATCGTCGGTTTTTGCCGATAAAATCTCGGCATCCCGCGGCACAACTGTGGCGCTGAGGCGATAAAATGGGCCTTTCCTCCGCCAAATGCCCTTTAAAACGGCAAGTTTAGGCTGAGAAAACACCATTCATTCGTATTTTTCAAATTGACGGATTTTTCCGACACTGTCATCGTTTTGTCGTCGTCCAAGGACGTTGACGTCCCGCGAGGCGGCGCCGAACGGTGGAACGAGGGAAGGTGATGGAAGCGAATTCAAAAGCGCATGCGGCGGCACCGCCTTTCATGCAGAGGGCGCCGCGCCGCGCCGCGACCCCTCGCATTCTGACGGACCGGCCCTTCCGGGCGGCGCTGGGCCTCACGGCCTTCTTCGCCGTCTGGCAGGCGCTGACCTCGCTCGGCGTCATCGACGCCTTCCTGCTGCCGTCGCCGGTCGCGGTGGCGGGGGCGCTGTGGGACATGGCGCTCGACGGCTCGCTGTGGGTCCATCTCGGCGCCAGCCTGCAGCGGGTGGCGGTCGGCTTCGCGCTCGCCTGTGTCGTCGGCATGGCGCTCGGGCTGATGTGCGGATGGTGGCGCAGCGTCGCGGACTTCGTCCGGCCGGTCGTCGAGGCGCTTCGCCCCATTCCCCCGCTCGCCTGGATTCCGATCACCATCCTGTGGTTCGGGCTCGGCGACGCCGCGTCCTACTTCCTGGTCTTCCTCGGCGCCGTCTTCCCGGCCTTCGTCGCCACCTACACGGCGGTGCGGGGCCTCGACCGCAACCAGATGAACGCGGCGCTCTGCCTCGGCGCGACGCCCTGGCAGCTCTTCACCGACGTGCTGATCCCGGCCTCCCTGCCGATCATCCTGCCGGGGCTGCGGATCGCGCTGGGCGTGGGCTGGATGTGCGTGGTGACCGCCGAGCTGATCGCCGCGCAGACCGGCCTCGGCTACCTGATCCAGCAGTCGCGCATGCTGTTCCAGATCAACAACGTCGTTGCGGGCATGGTGGCCATCGGTCTCGTCGGCTTCGCCATGTCCGCCGTCCTTGAGCGGATCGAGCGTCGGGTGAACGCCTGGGCGCCTTCCGAGCGCAATTGAGCAGGAGGCGAAGGAACATGGCCGCCAACACCGCACTCAAGCCCCCCGCCCCGCCGCACGGCGCGCCGCAGGCCCAGCCGGCCGACATCCAGATCGACATCCGGAATCTGGGCAAGGTCTATGGCGGGACCTCGTCCGACAACATGGTCGTCGCCCTCGACGGGGTCGATCTGCGCATCCGCCGCGGCGAGTTCATCTCGCTGCTCGGCCCCTCGGGCTGCGGGAAGTCGACCCTGCTCGGCATCGTCGCCGGCTTCCAGTCGGCGTCGAGCGGGACGCTCCTGCAGAACGGCCGCCCCATCGTCAAGCCGGACCCGTCGCGAACCGTCGTCTTCCAGGACTACGCTCTGTTCGGCTGGATGACCGTGCAGCAGAATGTGGAGTTCGGCCTGAAGGCCAAGGGCATGGCGAAGAAGCAGCGCGCGGAGATCGCCCGCTCGCTGATCGACATGGTCCGGCTGACCGGCTTCGAGGAGAAGTACCCGCACCAGATCTCCGGCGGCATGAAGCAGCGGGCGGCCATCGCCCGCGCGCTCGCCCCGGACCCCGACATCCTGCTGATGGACGAGCCGTTCGGCGCGCTGGACGCGCAGACCCGCGTGCTGCTGCAGGAGGAGATCGCCCGCATTTCGTCCGAGGCCGGCAAGACGGTGATCTTCGTCACCCACGGCATCGACGAGGCGGTGTTCCTGGCCGACCGCGTGGTGGTGATGAGCCCGCGGCCCGGCCGGGTGCGCGAGGAGGTCGCCGTGCCGCTGCCGCGGCCCCGCACGGCCGAGATGCGCTCCGATCCCTGGTTCGTCTCCACGGTCAACGACCTGTGGGAAACCCTGAAACCCGAATGGCAAAAAGGGGAATGAACGTGACCTCGACACTCTCTCGCCGTCGTTTCGGCCAGCTGGCCGCCGGCATCGCCGCCGCCGCAACCCTCGCCAAGCCGGCGATCCTCCGCGCGCAGGGCGCGGACGTCGTCAAGATGGGCTGGTTCAACACCACCACCGTGTCGGCCCAGATCGCCCATGTGCTGATGCGGACGGACATCGCGGCCCGCAACGGCCTGCGGATGAACATGATCCAGCTCAACGCCTCGCCGGCGGTGAACGAGGCGATCGTGTCGAACGCGGCCGACGTCGGCACGCTGTCCGACTTCGCCGCCGTCACCACCATGGCCGTCGGGGCGCCGGTCACCACCATCGCCTCGCAGGCGCGCTTCCGCTCGGCGGTGCTGGTGACCAAGAAGTCGGGGATCACCGACGTCGCCGGGTTGAAGGGCAAGCAGGTCTACGGCACCTTCGGCATCACCGCCTTCCAGAACGCCCAGGAGGCGATGACCAAGGCCGGCCTCACCCCCGGACGCGACATGACCTTCGTCAATGTCGGGCCGGCGGAGCTGGCCGACGCGGTGGGCGCGCAGCGGATCGACGCCTTCTTCACCTACGACCCGTTCGTCAGCTTCTTCGAGAACGCGGGCTTCGCCCAGGTCGTTTCGGAGAACCTGACCCCGGTCATCGTGCTGACCGCGAACAACCGCTTCTTCAAGGACCGGCCCGAGGTGGCGGAGCGCTTCCTGCTCGCCAACTCCCAGGCGCTGTATTTCGCCAGCCAGAACCACGACCTCGTCAACGGCTGGTTCCGCTCGCTGGAGCCGGCGAAGAACATCCCCGAGGCCGTGCTGGAAAAGGCGTCGGGCTATGACCCCGCCTGGAACGCCAAGGCGCCCACCGACATCAAGGCGGCGTTGTCGGAAGAGCAGATCAAAAAGCTGAACCTGCTCGCCGAATGGGGCGTCGAGGCGAAGCTTCTGCCGCGCCTGCCGGACGTCTCGAAGTTCGTCGACACGTCCATCGCCGGCAAGGTCGACGCCGCCTTCACCACCCAAAACTTCGATCCGAAAACGGTCAAGATCGTCGGCTGAGCGGCCGGCGATCCCGACGCATCGCGCAGGACGGGGCGGCGGCCGTGCCGGGCCGCGCCGAAGGAGACTTCATGACCTTACGACTTGACGACGCCCCCGCCCCTCCAACGCGCCATTTCGACTTCGCCACCCTGCCGGCACCCGACCGTTATCGCCTTCTGACCGCCGCGGTCCTGCCGCGGCCGATCGCCTGGGCGGTCACCCGTTCGGCCGAGGGCCGGGTGAACGCGGCCCCCTACTCCTTCTTCAACGTCTTCGGCTCCGACCGGCCGGTGGTCTGTCTCGGCGTGCTCGCGCGCCCGGACCGGCCGAAGGACACGGCGGTCAACATCCGGGCGACGCGCGAGTTCGTGATCAACCTCGTCCCCTTCGCCCTCGCCGAGGCGATGAACCTCACCTGCGTCGAGGCGCCGCCCGAGGTGGACGAGACCCGGCTCGCCGGGCTCGCCACCCTGCCGAGCGTCGCGGTCCGGCCGCCGCGCATCGCCGCCTCGCCGGTCGCCTTCGAATGCCGTCTGATCCACGAGTTCGAAAGCGGTCCCGGACAGTGGCTGTTCGTGGGCGAGGTGCTGCACGCCCATGTCGCGACGCGCGTCCTGACCGGCAACCCCGAACGCCCCCGCATCGACCATGAGGCGCTCGACCTCGTCGCCCGCATGCACGGCCCCTCGGCCTATCTGCGCACCCGCGACGTCTTCGATCTGGTGAGGCCGGTCTGGGCCGACACCGCGCCTCAATCCATCGAATCACACTGCAAGGAACGACAAGCATGACCAAGGTTAAAGTGGCCGCGGTGCAGGCGGCGACGGTGCCGTTCGACGCCGTCGCGGCGACCGCCCGCACGGTCGACCTGATCGCCGAGGCGGCGTCCACCGGCGCGTCGCTCGCCGTCTTCCCGGAAGCCTTCATCGGCGGCTATCCGAAAGGGCTCGATTTCGGCTGCTCGATCGGCCGGCGCACGCCGGAGGGACGCGCCGACTTCGCCCGCTACGTCCGCGGCGCGATCACGGTGCCGGGACCGGAAACCGAGACGCTGTCGGCCGCCTGCGCGCGGCACGGCATCCACGCGGTCGTCGGCGTCATCGAGCGCGACGGCGGGACGCTCTACTGCACGGTGCTCTACCTGTCGCCGGACGGCCGGATGGGCAAGCACCGCAAGGTGATGCCGACCGGGTCGGAGCGGCTGGTCTGGGGGTTTGGCGACGGCTCGACCCTCACCGTCATGGACACGCCGTTCGGCCGTGTCGGTGGCGCCATCTGCTGGGAGCATTACATGCCGCTGATGCGCGCGGCCTACTACGCCAAGGGCGTCCAGCTCTGGGCGGCGCCGACGGCGGACGACCGCGAAAGCTGGATCGCCACCATGCGCCACGTTGCCATGGAGGGGCGCTGCTTCGTGATCGGCGCCTGCCAGGTGATGCGCCGCTCCGACTTCCCGGAAGACTACGCCAGCCGCATCGACGCCGGGCCGGACGAGTGGATGATGCACGGCCGCTCGGTCATCGTCGGGCCGCTCGGCGAGATCCTCGCCGGCCCGCTGGTCGACGCGGAGGGCATCCTGACCGCCGAGGTGGACGTCGAGGATCTGGTCGGCGCCAAGCTCGATTTCGATCCGGTGGGCCATTACGCGCGGCCGGACCTGTTCAGCATGCGCGTCGACGAGACCCCGCGCGCGTCGGTCGCCACGGTGCGCGACGGCATCTCTGCCGACCACAACGAGATGGCCGAAGAGGCGGTTTGATCGATGAATGGGCGTGCGTGTTCGACCGGCACGCCACGCTGACGTGGTGACGATACGGACGCGATTGTCCATTCCGTGCGTTTCGGCATCGCCGCTCCGGCTGGGAGACGGCGATGCCGACCTGTGCAGGATCGGATGATCATTCAGCAAACCCCACACAGGCTTATGGAAACCGGGGCTTATGGAAACCGGCGGATCTCCGCCAGCCCATGCCCGGCGTTCGAGGCCCGTAACGTCTGAACAATCCGCCGGAGACGCTGTGCCAAGACGCGCTCCTTCGCGCAGGCCTCCTCGCACAGCGCGCGCATCTCGGCGATGCTTGGCCTCCACTTCCTCGTCCGGCGCCATGCGCGCGCCGCGTCGTCGATGGCCCAGGCCGGAAACTCGCCCAAGTCCTCGACCCAGTCCATGGCGACCAGCTGCTCGACGTCGGGCGTCAGCCCCTTGGCCGGGAAGTGGGACAGCAAGGCCAGCACGCGACCGAGCAGATGGTCGGGCTCGGCCGGCGCCAGGATGGAACTTTCCAGGTCCCTCAGCACCCGCTGCGCCATGGCGACCTGCCGGGCCGAAAGGGACGCTGGTGGCGACCAGCTTTCCTGAAGCCCCTCGAACCCATTCTCGCCGAAGCGCGGGCGGTGTTCCAGGGTGCCGGTGGCCAGGATCTCGCGCAACGCGTCCGGAAAGGCGGCGACCAAACAGCGGCAACGTTCGGCCGGGGCCATCGCCGGGTCGAAGGGCAGCGGGGACCACTCGGGCAGCGGCATCATCGCGACGGACATCGACAGCTCCTCAGAAACGGGGACGGGCGACGGGCTGGGCGCCCTTGAGCCTTGCGGCGACGGTCATCCAGGCATTGACCCGCTGCTCGGCGACGCTTTGGCTGGCGCCGGTGACGGCACCCCCGACAGACCCGGCGGCTTTCACCGTCGGCGCTTTGCCGGCCGCCGCGTCCTGGGCCAGCCACGCCCGCCAAGCGGCGGAAATGTCGCGGTACCGGTAGCCGTGAGCCTGGCAGCGCAGGACAAACCCCTCGACATGCCGGCTGAGATCGACCGTGCCGAAGCGGCTCCGGGCCCAGGCGAGATCGTCGGTGTTGGGCATCCAATCCGCAGGCACCTCACACACCGGTCCGCGCCCGCCCGAAGCGAGCGAGTCCGGATTCTGTTCAGGATGATGGTGTTCCTGACTCGGTGCTGGACAGGGGGCGTTTGCCGGCGAGTCATCCCTGTCGCCGGCCGAAACAGGGCGCGCCGCCTGGATGATGACGGTCGGGGCGACGGCCTCCTCGTTCTGGGCGACGCGCAGCTGGTACAGGCAGGACAGCCGTGAGCCATCGCGGCCGCGACGATGCTCGATGGTGACCAAACCGATGTCGTGAAGACGCTGCAGGATGCGGTTGATGGTTGGGCGCGAACGTTTCAGTTTCGCCGCCAGGGTCGATTGCGACGGCCAGCAGACGCCGTTCTCGTTGGCGAAGGTGGCAAGCGCCGCGAGCACGGCGAATCCGTCCGCGTCGAGGTCGGGGTGGTCGAGCCACCAAGCGGGAATCTTGCCCCAGCGGCTGTTGGTCTCGGTCGTGGTAGTCATGCGGCGCTCCCGCGAGGTCATGGAACCGGCATGGGCCGGCGTTCTTGCGGGACAGGATTCCCCGGATGCTTCGGAGTCTCCAAAGCGCGCCCGTCACCTATCGACAGGTGGCGGGCGCGTTTGTGGTAGGTGTCAGGCGCAATTGCGGAGGTGTCAGGCGCGGCATCGGCAGGCCACAGACGCGCATATGAAGGTGTCAGGCGCGGTTACCGCCGCGACTCGGGGACCTCGAAACGCGCCTGAGACCTATCGGCGCGTCGATGACGCCTTGTGGGCAGCCCATCCTCTAGGTTCCAGGCGCGTTTCGAGAGCCCCGGATAGGGCGCAGGCGCGCTCCGATTCGCTGGATTCTCTAGGTTTCAGGCGCGTTCGACGGCCCGGACCACTCGGTAGGTCTCAGGCGCGCTCACGTGTCGGTGACACCCTGGAGCCGGTCCGGCGGCGAATCGTGGTGTCAAGCCGTCTCCGCAGGGGAGTGAGGACATCACCGATTCGGCCCCGCTCCGGCCCGTCGTTCGGCAAACGCGCCTGTGACCTACCGCCTGCGCGCCCGTTGCCTACAGGAAGCGCGCCTGCCACCTACTGGATGCGCGCCTGTCACCTATGGTTCCACG
The DNA here is from genome assembly GCF_056402275.1 of Azospirillum sp. P4_B5. Taxonomy (NCBI): domain Bacteria; kingdom Pseudomonadati; phylum Pseudomonadota; class Alphaproteobacteria; order Rhodospirillales; family Azospirillaceae; genus Azospirillum; species Azospirillum sp. P4_B5. Next base: position 105,044 of record NZ_JBFUHT010000011.1, on the reverse strand, counting down.
TGCGATGTCGTTGCGTCGGACGGCGGAAGAGACATAGGCTTGGTGTTCAGGAATTCGGAGAGGCACCAGATGTCGGGGCAGATCGTCGTCAAGCAGCGCCGTATGGAGACCCAGGGGCAGACCGTCCAGGGCACGCTGTTCGAACACATCGATGCCACCACGGGCCGGCGCCACAGCGTCAACATGGTCTCTCTGTACGATCTGGCCCCGAAGTACATTTTCGACAGCCCTGAATCGAAGGCCAACGGGCAGGCGGCGCACAGCCTGGAGCCCCGTGATCCCGCGGCTCAGGATGACCGCCTGCCGATGATCCACCGGCAGTTCTCCTTCGCCGACCAGATCTACCACCTCACGGTCGTTCCGGCGCGCATCCAGCGCCGGGTGAAGGGCAAGGACGGCCGTTTCGTCCGCGACGCCAGCGGGGCTCAGGTGGTGGAGGAGATCGACGCCTATCCGGGAGAGCGCGAACAGATCATCGAGGACGTGATCCGCAAGCTGGCCTCGGACCCGGCGCGCCTGTCGGTGGACAACGGCGAGGCGATCCTGCGCTTCTCCCTCTACGAGGTCTGGCAGGAGCTTCGCTCCGTCCGGCACACCCTCAGCATTCCGGAGATCAAGGAAGCGCTGATGATCATGCGGCGCTGCACGGTCCAGATCGAGCGCCGTGGCCGCCGCAAGGTCATGATGGACTCCGGCATCTTCGCCGGCCTCGGGTTGCGGCAGCGTCCCAGCGAGACGGACGACACCGACGACGCCTCGATCCTCGATGACGAGAGCAGCGACGCGGAGACCTTCGTCCAGTTCAACATGATGCTCCGCGAGGCGATCCGCCGGGTCGACTGGCACTCGATCTCCTACGAAGCCCTGATGAAGATCCGCAACCCGTTCTCGCGCTGGCTGTTCAAGCGCATCGCGGAGACGCTGCGGCAGGACCCCTCGCAGTCGGTCGTCAGCATCACCGCCCGCGACATCATCCGCGACTCCGGAATGTCGGAGTGGTCGCGGTTCCGCGACATGCGGCTGCGGATCCACGACGTCGTCAAGGCGCTTGCCGATACGCAGATCGGGGCTCTCGACCGCATCGAGATCGAGGAGGTCAAGGAGGGGCGGAAGTACGTCGACGTCGAGTACAACCTTTATCCCTCCCAATCCTTCCTCGACCAGATCCGCCGCGCGGTGGCGGAGCGCGCCGTCAACGAACGCGAACTCACCCTGGTGGTCAACAACGACGATCTCGATGAGAGCGGCCGCCCCAAGCGTTTCGTTCCGGTCACCTCCGACGTGGCCAACCAAAGCCGCCGTCGCCGTCGGGCGGCCCTGCCGAAGGGGGGCGACGGACAGATGCCTCTGCTGGACATCGTGGAGTAAGCTGGGGACGCCTGCCCTCCCCTGCCCGCCCGTCCGCAGAAGCAGGCCGGATCCCGCCGACAAGAGACCTGCGGTGCGTTGAGCCGACTCAATCGGCGAGGAGGGCCGCCAGCTTCTGCTGAATCGCTTCAAGCGCGGACCGCTCGGCGGGGCCCATGCCTTCACGGTTCTCCTCAAGCTTGGCGACCATTTGAATCAAACCGCGGACCGCGGCTCCGGCCGCGCGTCTTCTAAGCAAAAGACCATCCGGCTCCTTGCGCTTCATCTCCTGCCGCTGTTCGGTGATCGCCTTTGCCGTTGCGCCCCTTCTGGCGAGTCTCCACAGCTTGCGCCGCCCCTCTTCACTGGGCGCGGCTGCGACTTCCTCCAGCGTGGTCTGCGGGACGCGATCGACGAGGACCATATACTCGTCGAGCACATCCTGCGGCAGGGAGAGGATGCCGAGCGCCCGTGAAATCGCCGCAGGGGTTTTGCCAACCACCTCGGCCAGCTTTTCCTGGGTGTAACCGTGCTTGTTGCGAAGGCCGTCGAGCGAGCGGGCCGTCTCGACCGCGTTCAGGGATTTGCGTTGCAGATTGTCGACCAGGGCCAACTCGTCGGGGTCCCCCGACAGCACACGCGCGAAGATCGTGGTGCGGCCCAGCAACTCGAAAGCCCGCAGACGCCGTCCGCCGCCGATCAGGGCGTAGCCGTTGCCGCCTCCGGGGGTCACCAGGATCGGATACATCAGGCCGTGCCGCTCGATGGACTGCCGCAGTTCGGCGAGCGAGGCATCGTCCTGCACGGCGCGCGGTTGGTGCGCGCGGCGGTCGATGCGGTCGATGTCCAGTTCGAGCACCGAGGGGAAGTCGTCGGAGAGGCCGAACGCCTTCGGCGCCGGTCCGGTCACCTCGGCCGATGCGGTCAGGTCGGTGCGGCGGGCGAGCTTACGCGACATGGGCCTTCAGCTCCTTGGCGGCAGCGCGGGCGGCGGCGGCGATCTCTTCGAAGACGGCGCGCCCGGGGATGCTCTTGACGGCGGCGAGAGGGATCACGCCGGATGCGGCGGCCTGCGCGAACACGGTCGCTCTCGGAATGGGATCGAAGATGCGGTAGCGGTCGCCGTAGCCCCGGCGCAAGTCCTCCAGCGTCGCCTGATCCTGGGTCAGGCGGGCGGAGAACAGCGTCGGAAGGATGCCCAGCATGCGCAGCCCGGGATTGCGCCGCCGCCGCAGGTTCTCCAGGGAGTGCAGCACGTTCCGCAGGCCGACGAGCGCCAACGCCTCGGTCTGGCACGGCACCAGCAGAAGGTCCGATGCCTCGAGCGCGCTGACGGTGACGGCACCCAGGTTCGGAGCGGTGTCGAGAACAATGAAGTCGTACTGGTTCCGGACCTCGCCGACGCGCTGCCGGAGGGGAGCCAGCTTCCCAAGGGCGAGTTCGACGTCGGCGTCGGCCAAGCTCATGAAGGCGGGAAGGAGGTCGAGCCGCGGCTCCGGGGTTTGGATGATGTAGTCGGTGAAGGGCTTGTCGTCCGCCAGGGCGTAGTACAGGGTCCGACGCTCAACCTCCATCTGGTCCATCTGGGCCGGCGAGTAGCCGAGATGGACGGTGGCGCTGCCCTGGCTGTCACAATCGATCAGCAGGACCTTCGACCCTTGAGCGAGCAGACAATAGGCGATGCACAAAGCCGAAGTCGTCTTCGACACCCCCCCCTTCGCCGATCCGCACATCACGACGGTGGCATGGCGCGGCCGGTCGGTGCTGCGCTCGGTCTCGACAGCGTCCACGACCGTCTTCGGTGTCCGCTCCGATCCACTTTCCCAGCGCGAGATCTGAGCCCGGTCATACTTGCGGCCGAGGCTCTCGTTGAGCCAAGCCGCCAGTTCGGTCTGGCTCCACCCGCGTTCCTCGCGCAGTCCTTTGAGGCTTTCTCCGGCCATGGTTCGTGGGGTCTCCCGTCCGACTGTCCGGCCGCATCCTTCGTTGCATCCTCAACATTGTCAATGGAATTTCCCAAGATTGCCTCAACAGGGCGATTTTGCGTTTTGGGAAAAAGTTGCGCTCTACAGGATCGTGCGCACTTTTTGCGTGCTTAAGTCAACTTAACGCACACGGGCCGTTCGGGCTGACGCACTGGACCCGACCCAGGCAACCAACTGAGGTGCCGTAAGGGCGACACCTTGTTCGACCAACTCCATCAACGGGTGATCCGCGCAACAGAATCCAACGAAACGGCCATGAGAAAAGGAACTGCGACCGATACGGCGATTCCGGCGGCTGCAGCCTCCGGAAGGTGCAATCGCGTTCACCGGTGCGGGACAACCATCGCTCCAGGGTAGGCTCCGTTCATCCCTCCCGGTGAAACGTCCCGCAATCGTTCAGAACACAGCAGAGGTGATCGAGGAACGCTTCGGCCAGCGGCGGAAGGGAGCGCCCCGCCTTGCGGATGACCCTGACGGGACGAGAAAAGCCGAACATATCGATGGGGCGCGAGCGCAGCACCGGCTCGGCGGCGATCTCGCGCGCGGAGCCCGGTAGAATCGTCAAGCCCAGCCCGGCCCGCACCATGGCGATCGCCGTCATCATATAGGTCGCCTCGCAAACCGGCTTGGCGATCCGCCCGGCGGAGAGGAATGCCTCGTCGACGATCTCGCGGACGCTGGTCGCTGGGTCCATCAGCACCAGCGGCACTTCGGCCAGCGTCTCGATGGTCACCCGCGGAAGATCGCCGACGGCATGGCCCTGTGGAAAGACGATGTGCATCCGGTCGCGGACTTCCAGCACCGTGTCGATGTCCTGTCCCTTCGCCTCGCCTCCCGTGATCCCGAGGTCCACCTCCTCCGACCGGACGAGCCCGAGCACGCGGCTGGCGATGACGTCCTTCAAAACGAAGGTCACGCCGGGATGAAGATCACGAAAGGACTGGATGGCGTCGGGCAGCACACCCGCCGCGATGGTCGGCAGCGCCGCCACGCGCACCACCCCGCGCCGCATCGCGGCGATCTCATGCGTGTCGACCACCACGGCGTCCAGGTCATGGACCATGCGCTGGAACACCGGCAGCAGTTCACTGCCGATGCGGGTCAACTCGACGGACCGGGTGTTGCGGTCGAACAGCTTGACCGCCAAGGCATCCTCCAGCCGTCGGATCTGCACCGTCAGGGTCGGCTGGGCGACGTGCAGCGACTCCGCAGCCCGCGTGAAACTGCGGGTCTGCGCGGCGGCGAGGAAGGCGCGTATCTGGCGGAGGCTGAGATCCATAGCTCAACTCTATTACTGACATTGAATCAATTCAATTGTTCGCGCGAACAATCTCGGCAAGGATGGTTTGCATGCAGCGGAATTCAGCCGCCCGTCGGTGCGACGCGCCGGAGCGGAGGAAACCGGAACGAATAAAAATGCAAGGGGGAGACCATGCCAGCCTCAATCACCGGCGGCGGCCGCACCGCAATGGGCGCCGCCATGGGGGCCGCCGCGTCCCACGCCGTCCCTTCGCCGCGCTGAGGGCCGTCGATGCACCGCATCAGGATCGGTTCCGGAGCCGGCTATTCCGGTGACCGCATCGAACCGGCAATCGATCTCGCCGAACGGGGCGGCCTCGACTACCTCGTCTTCGAATGCCTTGCCGAGCGGACGATCGCCCTGGCCCAGCAGGCGCGGCAACGCGACCCCGCCGGGGGCTACGACCCGCTGCTGACGGTCCGCATGACCGCCGTGCTCGGCGCCTGCCGGCGCAACGGGGTGCGGCTGATCACCAACATGGGAGCCGCCAACCCGCTCGGCGCCGCCGAGGCGACGCGGGCCGTCGCCCGCTCCCTGGGGCTGGGCGGGCTGCGGATCGCCGCCGTGACCGGGGACGACGTGCTGGCGGTCGCGCGGCAGCTCGACGTCGCTCTGGAGGACGGCGGCACCCTGCGCGGGCTTGGCGACCGCGTGATTTCGGCCAACGCCTACATCGGCGCCGGCCCCATCGTCGAGGCGTTGGCCGCCGGCGCCGACGTGGTCATCACCGGACGGGCCGCCGACCCGGCGTTGTTTCTCGCTCCGATGGTCCATGAATTCGGCTGGCGGATGGACGATTGGGACGCGCTGGGGCGCGGCACCATGGCCGGACACCTGCTGGAATGCGCCGGGCAGGTGACCGGCGGTTATTTCGCCGACCCCGGTGTCAAGGACGTGCCGGAACTGGCCCGGCTGGGCTTTCCCATCGGCGAAATTCACGCGGACGGCACCCTGGAGGTGACCAAGCTGCCCGGCACGGGCGGGTGCGTCACGCCGGCCACCGTGAAGGAACAGCTTCTCTACGAGATCCACGACCCGGCGCGCTATTACCAGCCGGACGTGGTCGCCGACTTCTCGGTTGCCCGCGTCGAGGGCGACGGGCCGGACCGGGTGCGCGTCCGTGGCGGGCGCGGCACCGCGCGGACCGGGCTTCTGAAGCTGTCCATCGGCTACATCGACAGCTGCATCGGCGAGGGGCAGATCTCCTACGCCGGACCGGGAGCGGTCGAGCGCGGGCGGCTCGCGCTGGACATCGTCCGCGAGCGGCTGGCCCTAACCGGCGTGCGGACCGAGGAGTTGCAGTTCGACCTGATCGGCCTCGACGCGCTGCATGGCGACCGGCTGTCGCGCGGCCACACGCCCTACGAAGTCCGCCTGCGGGTGGCGGGGCGGACCGCCAGCCTGGACGAGGCGGCCCGGATCGGGAATGAGGTCGAAACGCTCTACACCAACGGCCCGGCGGGGGGCGGCGGCGCCTGGAAATCGGCGCGCGAGATCGTCGCCGTCGCCTCCGCCCTGCTGCCGGAAAGCGCCGTGCGCACCTCGGTCACCCTGCTGGAGGCGTAAGCCATGAAACTCCGGGACGTTGCGCACACCCGCTCCGGCGACAAGGGCAACATTTCCAACATCTCGGTCATCGCGCTGGACGAGACCGACTACCCGTTCCTGGCGGAGCATCTGACGGCCCAGAGCGTCGCCACGCATTTCCAGGGAATCGTGACCGGAACGGTGACCCGCTACGAGCTGCCGACCCTGGGGGCGCTCAACTTCGTGCTGACCGGGGCGCTCGGCGGCGGGGTCACCCGCTCGCTGGCCCTGGACGCCCACGGCAAGGCGCTGAGTTCCGCCCTGCTCGATCTCGAACTGCCGAACCGCAACCGGCAGAACAACCAATATGGAGGGGAACGCCCATGACCAAGAAGAAGACAGCGTCCAACGACACGGCGCCCACCGGCACGGCGCCCGCGCGCCCGCGCCTGACGGCGCTCCTGGGCGCCGCCGCCGCCGTCCTCATGACCGCTTCGGTCCAGGCCCAGGCCGCCGACCCGATCAAAATCGCCTACAACGGCGACATCTCCGGCTCGCCGTCGGCGGAATCGGGGCAAATCGGCGTGCTCGGCATCGGCGCCGCCGTGGAGGACATCAACAAGCGCGGCGGCGTGCTGGGCCGCCCCCTGGAATTTCTGGTCCGCGACGACCTGGGCCAGCCGCCCAAGGCGATCCAGAACATGACCGACCTGATCGACCGCGAGAAGGTCTCGGTCGTCTTCGGCCCGACCAATTCCGGCAACGCCCTGGCCTGGAAGCACATCGCCAACCAGAAGCGCATGCCGGTGCTGGTCTCCAGCGCGTCGAGCACGGCCATCACCGAGGGGCCGTCCAACGGCAACTACCTGTTCCGCGTCTCCATGGTGGACCGCGAACAGGCCGCCGCCCTGCTGGCCTACGTGAAGAAGAACCCCGAGGCGAAGGCGGTCGGCTTCTTCGTGGAGACGACCGGCTACGGGCAGGCGGGCCTGAAGGATCTGGAGCAGATCGCGGCGCTGCACGACATGAAGCCGGTGTCCATCGAGAAGTTCGACGCCCGCGACACCGACATGACCTCGCAACTGTCCAAGGCCAAGGCGGCAGGGGCGGACACGCTGGTGGTCTGGGCGCAGGCGGCCCCGCTCGGGCATCTCGTGCGCAGCATGGAGAAGCTGGACTATTTCCCGAAGGTCTTCACCACCTGGGCGGCGTCCTTCAGCGGCTTCCCCGAGGTCGCCGGGCCGAAGCTGATGGAATGGCCGGTCTTCCTGACCACCTCCAGCGAGCGCAAGTCGGCGGAGGCGGAATCGCTGTTCGCGCGGATCGGGCCGAAGCTGGCCAACCCCTCGATGTTCTGGGCGGCCTCGCAGGCCTACGACACGGTGCTGCTGTGGGCCGCGGCGGCCGAGCAGGCCGGCGACACCAAGGGCGAGGCGGTGCGCACCGCGCTGGAAGCCCTGAACAAACCGGTCGCCGGCATGGTCAAGACCTACGACAAGCCCTTCTCCACCACGCAGCACGAGGGGCTGACGGCGGCGGACTATCACTGGTCGCGCTGGAAGGACGGCAAGGTCGTCGATTTCAACGACCCGGTGCTGGCCGGGCTGCAACCGGCGGACTTCAAGAAGTGACGCGGCCCGCGAACCGTCACGGAGGGTGACTCCATGCTGCAAGCCATCATCGGTGGGCTGACGCTGGGCAGCGTCTACGCCCTGATCGCCCTCGGCTTCAACCTGACCTACACCACCACGCGGACGCTGAACTTCGCGCAGGGTGACTTCGTGTCGGTCGGCGCCTTCGTCGGGCTGGGAACGGTGGGGGTGCTCACCGCGGCGCTCGGAGCCGACGCGGTCGGCTATGTCTGGCTCTACGCGCTGGCGGCGGTCGCCGCGGCGCTGGCGATGGGGGTGCTGGGGCTGCCGCTGTATCTGGCGGCGATCCGGCCCTTCGCCGGCAAGCCGGGCATGTCCTGGGTGGTCAGCACGATCGGCTTCGGCATCGTCCTGCAAAGCGCCGCCCTGTCGGTGTGGGGGCTGGGGGCGCGGATGCTGCCCGCCCCCTTCGGCGACGAGGTGTTCCGTGTCGGCGAGGCCGGCTTCCGCTCGCAGGAGCTGGTGGTGCTGGTCCTCGCCTTCGCGATCCTGGGGGCGTTCGACCTCGCCATGCGGCGCACGGCCATCGGCCGCTGCATGCGGGCGGTGGCGCTGAACCGCGACGCCGCGGCGCTGATGGGCATCGACGTGCCCCGCGTCATGGCGATGGCCTTTCTCGCCAGTTCGGCGCTGGCCGGGCTGAGCGGGGTGCTGGTCGCGCCGATCCTGTCGGCCTCCCTCTTCATGGGGGTCATCATCGCCCTGAAGGGCTTCTCCGCGGCGATCATCGGCGGCCTGACCAACCCGCGCGGCTGCATGGCCGGCGGCCTGCTGATCGGTCTGGTGGAGTCCCTCACGGCCCTGTGGAGCGCGCAATGGCGGGAAATCATGGTCTTTCTCCTGGTCATCCTGGTGCTGGCCATGGCGCCCAACGGCCTGTTCGGCCGGAAGCTGGTGGAAAAGGTATGATGGAGGCCTCCGTACTCCGGCCGGCGGCCCGCCGCTTCGCCCTGCTGCGGGCGGCCCCGGCCCTGGGCATCGGCGCGGCGCTGGTGGCGCTCGCCCTGACGCTGAGCAACGATTTCTACCTCTACGTCGCCTTCATGGCCGGCGTTTACTACATCTGCGCCTCCGGCATGAACGTGCTGGCGGGCTATGCCGGGCAGAAGTCGCTCGGGCAGGCGGGACTGTTCGCGGCGGGGGCCTACACGGTGGCCCTGCTGACGACCCGGCTGGAGCTTCCGCCGGCGCTGGCGCTGGCCGCCGCACCGCTGGTGGCCGCCGCGGTGGGCGTGCTGATCGCCCTGCCGTCGCTGCGGGTGAAGGGACCCAGCCTCGCCCTGGTCACGCTGGCCTTCGGGCTGGTGGTGGAGAAGCTGGTGACCGAATGGACCGACCTGTTCGGCGGCGCCCAGGGCATCTACGGAATCGCCCCGCTGGCGCTGGGCGACGAGCCCTTCGCGCTGAAGCACTGGGTGGTCCTGGTGATCGTGCTGGGCGTGGCGGTCCATCTCGTCCTGTCGCATCTGCTGAACGGGCGGTTCGGGCGTGCCTTGCTGGCGCTGCAAAGCGACGAGATCGCCGCGGAATGCGCGGGCATCTCGGTCTATCGCTACAAGACGCTCGCCTTCGTGCTGGCCGCCGCGCTGTGCGGGCTGGGCGGCGCGCTGGTGGCGCAGCAGAACCAGTATTTCAATTCCGACTTCGTGACCTTCCACCTGTCGGTCTTCATCCTTCTGCTGGTGCTGCTGGGCGGGGCCGGCAACATCTACGGCCCCATCGCGGGTGCGGCGATCCTCACGATGACCGAGGTGTTCCTGGCGCAATGGCCGTCGGTGCAGCACTTCATCTACGGAGCGATGCTGCTGTTCGCGCTCTACCTGATGCCGACGGGCGTCGCCGGCGCGATCGCGCGCGTCCTGCCCCGCCGGATGGCGGTCCTGGATGGGGTGGAGACTCCCCCGCTGACGGCGATGGAGCGCGGCCGGGCGGAGCCGTCCGCCGGCCCCCTGCTGGACGTGGCCGACGTCAGCAAGGCGTTCGGCGGCGTGGTGACCGCGGACAAGGTCGGGCTGCGGCTTCACGCCCACCGGATCCACGCTCTGATCGGTCCCAACGGCGCCGGCAAGAGCACCCTCATCAACATCCTGACCGGAGTGATCTCCGCCGACTCCGGAACCATCCGGCTGGCCGGCCAGGACATCACCCGCGGCACGGCCCACGCCCGCGCCGCCCGCGGCATCGCCCGCACCTTCCAGAACCTGCGTCTGTTCGGCTCCATGACGGTGTTGGACAACGTGCTGATCGGCGCCCATGCGCGGATCGGCGTGACCGGGCGGGAGGAGGACGCCGTCGCCAAGGCGAAGGCCGTCCTGGACTTCGTGGGCCTGGGCGAGCACGCCGGGGCGCTGGCCGGCAGCCTGCCCTACGGCCTGCAACGTCGCGTCGAGCTGGCCCGCGCGCTGGCCGGAGACCCGGTCCTGCTGCTGTTGGACGAGCCCGCCGCCGGCCTGAACCCGCGGGAGACCGCCGAGCTTGGGCAGCTCATCAAGCGCATCGGCCAGCTCGGCGTCGCGGTGCTGATGGTGGAGCACGACATGGGCCTGGTGATGAGGATCTCCGACGAGATCGTCGTCCTCGATCGGGGGGTGGTGATCGCCGAAGGCGCGCCCCGCGACATCCAGACCAACCCCCGCGTCATCGAGGCCTATCTGGGCCGCGAGGACGAGCCGACCCCCGATGCGGAGGAGCGCCCATGCTGACCGTCGCCGACCTGAGCGTCTCCTACGGGCCGATCCGCGCCTTGCGCGGGGTGTCCATCCGGGTCGGGGCCGGCGAGATCGTCGCCCTGATCGGCGCCAACGGCGCCGGAAAAAGCAGCCTCCTGCGCGGCATCACCGGTCTCGTCCCGGCGGCGGGGCGGGTGACCTTCGACGGCCGGCCGATCGACGGGCTGAGCACCCCGCAGCGCGTCGCGCTGGGCGTCGCCATGGCCCCGGAGGGGCGGCAGATCTTCACCGACCAGACGGTCCACGAGAATCTGCTGCTCGGCGGGCATCTGCTGCGCGGTCAGCCGCATCGGATCGCCGCCAACATCGACCGCTTCTACGCGCTGTTCCCCCGGCTGTCGGAACGGCGGGACCAGATCGCCGGCACGTTGAGCGGCGGCGAGCAGCAGATGCTCGCCATCGCGCGCGCCCTGATGACGGAACCCAAGCTGCTGATCCTCGACGAACCCTCGCTCGGGCTCGCGCCCATCATCACCGCCGACATCTTCAGGACGCTCGTCGGCCTGCGCCGGGACGGCATGACCATCCTGCTCGTCGAGCAGATGGCCAACCAGGCGCTGGCCATCGCCGACCGCGCCTATGTGCTGGAAGGCGGGTCGATCGTGCTGGAGGGCGCCGCCGCCACGCTGCGCCGCGATCCCCGCATCCGCGAAGCCTATCTCGGCGGCGACCTCGCCCACCACGCCGCCTGACCGGCGGCTCCCTTCCTGATCGGCCGCCTGACCGGCGGCACCTGTCCCAACTGGCCGCCTGACCGGCGGCCCTGCCCCCACCTCGGATTCGGATGCCCACCATGTCCCTGCCTTCCTACGACTGCTTCATCGACGGCCAATGGCGCCCGGCCCATTCGCGCGAGACGCTGGAGATCCTCGATCCCGCCGACGGCGCCATCCTCGCGCGGATCGCCCGCGGCGGAGCGTCGGACATCGACGAGGCGGTGCGGGCGGCGCAGGCGGCGCTGCCGGGCTGGGCGGACTGCGTGCCGGTGCAGCGCGGCCGCGTCCTTCACGCCATCGCCCGGCGCATCCTGGAGGAGAAGGACCGCCTCGCCCGCATCGAAAGCCAGGACACCGGCAAGCCGCTGGCCCAGGCGCAGGCCGACGCGGTCGCCGCAGCGCGCTTCTTCGAATATTACGCCGGCGTCGCCGACAAGGTGCTGGGCAGTTCCATCCCGCTCGGTCCCGACTACGCCGACTTCACGGTACGCGAGCCGCTGGGCGTGACGGCGCAGATCGTGCCCTGGAACTACCCGCTGCAGATCGCCTCCCGCGGGCTAGCGCCGGCGCTGGCGACTGGCAACACGGTGGTCCTGAAGCCCGCCGAACTGGCGTGCCTCAGCGTGCTGGAGCTGACCCGCATCTGCCACGAGGAAGGGCTGCCGCCCGGTGTTCTGAACGTCGTTCCGGGTCTGGGGCAGGAGGCCGGTTCCGCCCTCGCCGCGCACCCCGGCGTCAATCTGGTCGTCTTCACCGGATCGGTCGCGACCGGCGCCCAGGTGATGCGCACGGCGGCGGACAACATCGTCCCGGTGCTGCTGGAGCTGGGCGGCAAGTCGCCGAACATCGTGCTGGCCGACGCCGACCTCGACGACGCGCTGCCGGTGCTCCTGAAGGCGGCCTTTCCCAACTCGGGCCAGACCTGTTCGGCCGGGTCGCGCGTCCTGGTCCAGCGCGCCCGGCACCGCGAGCTGGTCGACCGGCTGGCGGCGCTCTGCCGCGGCCTGAAGGTCGGCCCCGGCCTGCAAAACCCGGACATCGGCCCGCTGGTCAGCCGCGCCCAGCAAGGCAAGGTGCTGGATTACATCGGCATCGCCCGCGAGGAGGGGGCGGAGGTCATCACCGGCGGGACGCCCCTCCCCGGCGCCGACCTCGGCCAGGGTAACTTCGTGTCGCCGACGCTGCTGGACGGCGCGCGCCCGGAGATGCGCGTCCATCGGGAGGAGATCTTCGGCCCGGTTCTGACCATCCTCCCCTTCGACGAAGTCGAGGAGGCGGCGGCGCTCGCCAACGCGACCGACTACGGGCTGGTTGCCGGCATCTGGGGCCGCGACGTCGGCGCGACCAACTGGCTGGCCCGCACCGTCAAGGCGGGGCAGATCTTCATCAATTGCTACGGCGCCGGGGGCGGCGTGGAGCTTCCCTTCGGCGGGTACCGCAAGTCCGGCTTCGGGCGTGAAAAGGGCCTCGACGCGCTTCTGTCCTACACGCAGGTGAAGAACATCTGCACCCGCATCGCCCTGCCCCGCCGCTCCTGACTCCTTCCGCATCACGAGGCCCTCGCCATGTCCGCCTTCCCCGTCTCATCGTTCTCCTGCCCGACGAAAATTCTCTTCGGAGTCGGGGCACACGAGCAGCTTTCCGACGTCCTGCGCGAATGGAACGCCGCGCGCCTGTTCGTCCTGCTCGACCCGGCCCTGGCGGACAGCGCGATCTTCCGCCGGATCGAGGCGCTTCTGACCGGCAACGGCGTTGCCCTGTCCGTCTTCACCGGCATCGAACCGGAACCGGGCGACCGGACGGTGCAGGCCGCCTTCGAACGCTGCCGCGAGCAGGACGCCCAGGCGCTGCTGGCCATCGGCGGGGGAAGCACCATCGACGTGGCGAAGGCCGTGGGCATCCTGATGACCAACGGCGGCCGGATCGCCGATTATGAGGGGATCGAGAAGTTCGCGATCCGCCCGCTGCCGCTGATCGCCGTACCGACCACGGCCGGCACCGGGTCGGAGGTGTCGGGTGCCTGCGTCATCACCGACACCGCGCGCAAGACCAAGATGGCCATCCGCCACGCGGCCTTCAGCCCGGCGCAGGTCGCCATCCTCGATCCCCTCGCGGTCGGCTCCATGCCGGCCCATGTCGCCGCGCACGCGGGGATCGACGCCTTCGTGCACGCCTTCGAATCCTACCTGTCCAAGCGGGCGACGGACTTTTCCGACGCCGTGAACCTGCACGCGATGACCCTGATCGCCGGCAGCATCCGCCCCTTCGTCGCCGACCGGACCAACGTTCCGGCGGCGCTGGACATGCTGTGCGGGTCGGCGCTGGCGGCGATGTCCTTCGGCGTCACCGGCCTCGGCAACGTGCATTGCATGGCGATGTCGGTCGGCGCCCTGTTCCCCGTCCCGCACGGCCTGGCCAACGCGGTCTGCCTGCCCTACGCCGCGGCCTTCAACGTGCCGGCCAAGCCCGAACGCCTGGCCCGGGTCGCCGAAATCCTGGGGGTGGACATCACCGGCCTGACCCGGGATCAGTCGGCGGAAGCCGCCGTGGACGGCCTGCGGACGCTGTGCGCCGACCTCGGCATTCCACCGCGCCTGCGCGATGTCGGCGTGACCGAAGACCGGCTGGAGGAGATGGCACGGCGCAGCTACGCGGCCGACTACAACCGTTGGAACCCGCGACACACCAGCGAGGAGGATTTCCAAGGATTGTTCCGCACGGCGTTCTGAACCGAACACTGGGCAGGATTTCCGAACTCCGCCCACGGATGGGCGGGCTCGGAAATCCTGCAAAACCATAGAGTCCGCAGGTTTCTCCAGCCCGGGCCTGTGGCCCGATCTGGAGAAACCTGCTTAGGCGTCCCCCGGAATGATGGGCGCCGGGTTGTGCGGCCTGAAGCTCAGCCTGCTCCGGGGTGATGCAGCCGATCGCCAAGCGCAAGCGTTGGCGATCGCAGCAGCCTCGGATGCAGGCGAACAGGTTCCGCCCAAGTCGCGTGCGCCAAGCACAGCAGTCCGATGGTGACACGCCGAGGGCGTCGCAGAGCACCCGAGCCGGGTAGTCGTCATGCCACCTCTCCGCTTCCGGCGCGAGCTTAACAGAGCCGTCCACCGATCCGGAGCGGGCCCACTGTCGGGATCAACGAGCTGACGGAGCCTCACCCGTCATGCCGACAGAGACTCTCGGTGAGACGCGCGAAAGCGAGCATGCCGGGATCATCCATGCCGATGCTCTTGTCGGCATACATGCGGGCACGTCCCATGCGGCAAGGTTCATTCCGGAAGCGGACGAGCGCCTCGTCACAGGCTACGACCGCTTTTGCGCGGATCGCAGCTTGATCCCCGGCACCGGCCAGGGCCGAGGAAACCGCATCGAGCGCATCGACCACGGTCTTGTCCCCAAGCTTCGCGCCGCCTCGCGCCATGACGGCATCGCGCGCCTGTTCGAGAAGGGGGGCCAGTTCGCTCCAGGGGATTTCGGTCCGTCCCTTCGTCCTCTTCGACATCGTCAGGAGCCCGGTCGCGAACAAGGTGCCGAGGCTCGATCCCGTGGCGGCGGCCGCGGCCTTGGCAAGGATGCCCAAGCTCACCCCGACATCGTCAATCCCATCCATCCGCTGCTCGGCCATGAGATCCAGCACCCGGCGCAACATGCCGCCGGTGTCGCCATCGCCGAGCCGGGAGTCGGCCGCGTTGAGTTCCTGTTCGAGAGTTGTCATGCGCGCGTGTGCGAGGGCGACACCGGCGGCAATGTGCGTGACGGTCAGGCCCATGGTCAACCAACCTTCCAGAAGGGGCAGGACGCCGGAGCGGCAAGAAGCCGTTCCAGCTCGTCGTCGAGGAAGCAAAGGCTGAGCGACACGCCGGCCATTTCCATCGAGGTCACATAAGGCCCGACCAGGGGTTGGACGACCGCCAGCCCGGCCTTGTCCAGCCGTTCCGCGATGCGCCGGTACAGGATGAAGAGCTCTTCCAGGGGGGTGGCCCCGAGGCTGTTGACCAGGACCGACACCCGGTTTCCGCTTCCCTCGGGGCGTTCCGCCAGGAGGCGGTCGACCATCTCGTCCGCGACGGCATCCGCCGGCTTGAGCGTGTCGCGCCAGATGCCGGGCTCGCCGTGGATGCCGATGCCCATTTCCATTTCGCTTGGGGCGATGCGGAACGACGGCTCCGCCGCACCGGGGATCTGGCAGGACGAGAGGGCGCAGCCGATGGTCCGCGTCCGCTCCACGGCCTTCGCCGCCGCCGCGGTCACCTCGGCCAGCGAGGCGCCCTCGTCGGCCCGGGCGCCGGCGATCTTGTAGGCGTAGACGATGCCGGCGACGCCGCGCCTCTTGTTGCGTTCTTCGGGAGCGGCGCTGGCGATGTCGTCGGTGCCGAGCACCGTGCTCAGTTCCAGGCCATCGTCCTCCAGGAACTCCCCCGCCATATCGAAGTTCATGCGGTCGCCACCGTAGTTCCCGTACAGACGCAGGACACCGCGCCCACCGTCCGCCGCCTTGATCGCGGCTATGCAGGAATCCACGGTCGGGCCTTCGAAGACGTTGCCGATCGAGCAGGCGTCGACGAGGCCCGGACCGACATAGCCGGTGAACAGGGGCAGGTGTCCGGATCCGCCGCCGGTCACGATGCCGACCTTGCCCGCTCGGGCGCCGTCGGACCGGCGGATCACCCGCCCCGCCGGTCCGTCCCGCATCAGTGACGGATGGGCCGCGCAAAGCCCGTCGAGCATCTCGTCCACATAGTGCGCAGGATCGTTGATCAGCTTCTTCACGATGGATTCCTCCCGTTGCGCCGCGTCCGTGCGCCATGGCAGCCCTCCGCCCAAAGCGCTCCGGCGCTTCGGTGACTGGAAGGGTTTGCTGGTCGGATGCGGGCTTGTGGGGCTTGGAACCGGACGCTGGAGCCCGGTCCCGCCCGTTACGTGATGGGTGTGTCCGGCGCCGGCGCCGCGGCGTCGTCACCGTTGCTGTAGCCCAGCTGGAACGAAATCGATTCCGCGTGGCTCATGACGACCGGGGCGAGGCTCTGCACCCGTTCGTGCGTCATGCGCGTGGCGGGGCCGCTCACGCTCACCGCGGCGAAGACATGCCCGCTGGTGTTGCGGATCGGTGCGGCGACGCAGCGCACGCCGATGTCGATCTCACCGTCGTCGATGGCGTATCCGCGCTTGCGGATCGATGCCAAGTCCTCCCTCAGCCGGTCGGGGTCGGTGAGGGTGTTGCGTGTGTAGGCCGGAAGCCCCATCCCGAGGACGCGGTCGATGACGAGGTCGGATTGGAAAGCCAGGGTCGCCTTGCCGACACCGGTGCAATGGCAGGGCGACGCTTCCATCGTGGTCGTCGCGTTGTTCGGGCCGGATCGGCCCCCCGCTCCCCGCTCGATGAAGACCATCTTCATGCCGTCGAAAACGCACAGGTGGACGGCCTCACGTGACAGGGCGCTGAGCGCATCCACGTATGGCTTCGCCACGCGGTGCACGTCCATGTTGGCCAGAACGATCGATCCCAGCTCGAAGAGCTTGATGCCGAGCCGGTACTCGTCGCGGCTGTGATCCTGTTCCAGGAACCCGATTTCCTTGAGCGTGAGAATAAGGCGGTGTGCCGTGCTGCGCGGAAGCTTGGTCCGGCGCGCCACATCGGCAAGCGACAGCCTGCGGTCGACGGTGGAAAAACATTCAAGGACGCTGAGCATCTTTCCAGCTGACTTGATGTTGTTCGTCTTCAAGAATGCCTGTCCCTTCTGCTCACCTGCCGGACAGGCGTACCGGGCATGGTCGTGGAGCCCGGTTCCGCCTGCTTCAGGCGCAAGGCGGAGCAAAGATCGGCCAACCGGCCCTCCCGGGTCAAGTCGTGTCGACGCGCTCATCGTCCCTCCCAGGGCACGCCACCCTCGGAAGCGCGCTTCCGAAGGTGGCCGGCATTCCTTCGCTTCGGCTGACGCCGCTATTCAGCCGCGGCCTTTGTCGGCGAGGCCTCGTAACGAAGCACCTCGCGCAGAGCGACATCGATGCGCGCCTTCTGCGCCTCGGTGGCGGCGGGCATCGGCTGGCGCGGGACGCCGACCTCGCAGCCCTGCCGGCTGAGCGAATACTTGACGCACCCCGGCAGGTTGTCGCCGTTGATCGTGTTCCAGAAGGCCAGAAGACTCCGGTGGATTTCCAGCGCGCGGGGATGGTCGCCGGCCTGCACGGCGTTCCACAGCGCGACGGTCACGCCGGGCACCGCGGCCGGATTCGCCGCAATGGTGCCGTGGGCTCCCAGCGCGAAGGACGGGTAGAGAAGCGCGTCGACCGCCGTGAACACGAGCTTGCCCGGCACCTGCTCGTTCAGCAGATCGGCCATCAGCTTGAGGTCGCCCGCGCTCTGCTTGACGCCGATGACGCTGTCGATCTCCTTCATGATGCGGACCAGGAGCGACGGCGACAGGTAATTCCACGGCACCACGTTGTAGATGATGATCGGCACCTGCGTCTCGCCCGCGAGCGTGCGGAAATGCGCCAGCGTCGCGTCCTCGTCGGGTTTGAAGACGTAGTGGACGGGCGTCACCTGCAGGGCCGCCACCGGCAGGTGCGCCATGGCCCTGGCCTTGGCGATGGCGTCGCGGGTGCTGTTGACGATGATGCCGGCCACGACGGGAACGGCGCCGTCGACCTCCTCGCAGGAAATCGCGACGAGACGCGTCAGCTCCTCGGTCGAGAGGGTGTGCCCCTCGCCGGTGCTTCCTCCGACACAGACGCCGTGGACGCCCTTTTGCAGCATGAACCGCACCTGGGCGCGGAACGCCGCCTCATCGATCTCCCCGTCGGCCGTGAACGGCGTGACCAGGGGGGGGATGATGCCGCTCAGCGATGTTGACATTTGGACGCTTCCTCCTTGTGTGTCCCACAATGCGGTATTTACATTCGGCGCCCATCGCCTGTCAACGCGTAACAAGCCTATTCTAATTGGATATGATTGGATGTTCGCTTGACGAACATCCCGTATCGTGGGATATGGCAAGAAAGGCAGGGCGCCGAACCGCCCTGCGGCATGTCTTGGAGGAGACGCTCATGATGGGACTGCCCATAGGCAGGCTCGGCCGCGGGACGGCGGCCACCGTTGCCATGCTGACGTGTCTTGCGGGGGCCGCTCCGGCCCTTGCCGAATGGCCCGAGCGGCCGGTGACGCTGATCGTCATTGCCGGGGCCGGAGGCGGCAGCGACTATACGATGCGCCTGCTCGCCCGGGAACTCGAAGCCAAGCTCGGCCGCCCCTTCAACGTCGTCAACCAGCCTCAGGCGTCGGGCGTCGTCGGGATGACGACCTACACGACGGCCAAGCCCGACGGCTACACGCTTGGCCAGATCGCCCCGTTCGCCCAGTACAAGCTGCTGGGACAGGCCGATTTCACGTCGGCGAGCTACACCCCGATCGCCCAGTTCAACGCCGATCCCGCGGCGGTGCACGTTGCGCAGAACTCCCCGCTGAAGAGCGTGGCGGACATCGTGGCCAAGCTGAAGGCGGATCCCGGCTCGCTCCGCATCTCGTGCGGCGGCACGTGCAACGCCAGTTGGGACATCCCCTTCATTTCCCTGCTTCTCGACCAGGGCGTCGATGCCAAACGGCTCAATCTGATTCCCGCCGCCGGATCGGCGGCCGGACTGCAGGAACTGGCCTCCGGCGGCGTCGATGTCGTCCTGTGCTCGCTTCCCGAGGTCGATGCGTTGCGCGACGCAGGCCGGGTCCGCAGCATCGCGGTGATGAGCGAGAAACGCATCGAGGGCTACCCGGACGTCGCCACCGTCGGCGAACAGGTCGGGAAGCCGTACAGTGGCGGCACCTGGCGCGGTCTGGCCGGCCCCCCCGGCATGGACCCCGCGCTCGTGGCGCGGATCGAATCCGCGGTGAAGGACGCGTTCGAGAGCGACCGCTTCCAGAACGAGATGAAGGCGCGCCGGTTCGGGGCGGCCTGGCTTGGACGGACCGAGCTGAAGGCCTTCATGGAGCAGCACGAGCAGGAGACCGCACGCGCGATCAACGCCGTCGGGTACAACAAGTAAGATATCGATCCGATGGCGTGCGCGCCTCGGACGGCAACGGGAGGGAAATCCATGCGTTTCAGCGTTCTTGCATCCGTTCTGATGGCTTTCGCCGGGCTGGCCGGCACGGCGCAGGCCGAATATCCCGAGCGCCCTGTGACGATCATCGTTCCGGCGGCGGCCGGCGGCGGCGGCGATACGACGACCCGCATCCTGGCACGGGAACTGAAGGACATCCTCGGGCAGCCGATCACCATCATCAACCAGGGCCAGGGCGGTGGCGTGGTCGGCCTGACGGCGATCAAGAACGCCACGCCCGACGGCTACACCATCGGGCTTCTCTTCCCGTATGCGGGGTACAAGGCGACGGGACAAGCCGACTTCTCGGCCAAGGACTTCACGCCGATCGCCAACTTCAACGGTGATTCCTCCTCCCTTCTGGTCGGTTCCGGGTCCCGCTTCAAGGACCTGAAGACGGCCCTGGAGGCGATCAAGGCCTCTCCGGGATCCTTCAAGGTTCATTGCAGCGGCGGCTGCGGCAGCGTGTGGGACATCCCGGTGGCGGGCATGATGCTCGACTATGGGATCGACGTTGCCGCGATCAAATGGGTGCCGGGCCAGGGCGCCGCACCCGGCCTCATTGAGCTCGCGGCGGGCGGCGTGGATTTCCAGACCGCCTCCCTTCCCGAGGCGTCCGCCCTGATGTCGGCCGGCCGCGTGCGTCCCCTGGCCGTTCTGAGCCCCGAGCCGGTGCCCGGATTCCCCAATGCGCCCACCACCAAGCAGTCCATCGGCACCGCCGTCGACGGCGGAACGTGGCGGGCCCTCGGCGGTCCGGCCGGAATGCCGGGCGATGTGGTCGCGAAGCTGGACGCCGCGGTTGCCAAGGCGACGGAGAGCGCGGCGTACAAGGAAGCCATGGCGAAGGCGAACTTCGGGGTCAAGTACCTGAACGGCAAGCAGCTTGAGGAGCTGATGCTGCGGCACGAGAAGGACACCGCCCGCGTCATGGACGCCCTTGGTTACGGCAAGTGATCGGCGGGGGGCCGGGCAACCCATGCATTCCTTCTGACGGTGGAGGCTATCCGCCATGAAAGTTCAAGACGTCTTCGTCGGCCTGTTCTTCATCGCGATCGGCATCCTGATGATCGAATACGCGGCCGATCTGAAGCCGCCGCGCCACCTCAAGTTCGGCCCTGGATTTTTCCCGCTGCTCATCGGCTCGGGGCTGATCCTCGTCGGAGGGGTCATCGCGCTGCTCGGCCTCCGCACCTTGCGCACCGAACCCCTCTGGCACCGACCGGAGTGGTCGCGGACCAGACGGGGCTGGGTGCGGTTCTGCTCCATCCCCGCCGCGATCGCCCTCTACGTGCTGATCGTCGACGCGGCTGGCTTCCTGCTCACCGCCGTCCTGGTGATGGTCCTCGTGCTGGCCGTATCCGGTGTGCCCCTGCGCCGCAGCGTGCCGGCCGGAGCCGTCACCGCCGTCGTGCTGACGGCAATCTTCGCCTCCGTGCTCCACGTACCCCTGCCGTGGGGACCGCTTCAGAACATTTCGGGGTGGCTGCTATGGTGATCCTAACGGACGTTCTCGGCGTCCTGCTCGACGTCCACCTGCTGCTGGTGATCGTCGCTTCGGCCATCTACGGGCTGGTGCTGGGGGCGATCCCCGGCCTGACCGCGCTGATGGCCACGGCCCTGCTGGTGCCGGTCGTCATGTTCATGGAACCCGTGCCGGCGATCGCGGCCATCATCACCTCCTCCGCCATGGCCATCTTTGCCGGCGACATCCCGGGTGCGCTCATGCGCATGCCGGGCACGCCGGCGTCGGCGGCCTACACCGACGACGCGTACAGCCTGACGCGCGAAGGCAAGGCCGGGCTGTCCCTCGGAGCCGGCCTGTTCTCCTCGGTTCTGGGGGGCCTGCTGAGCGCCCTGGTTCTGACCCTGGCGGCTCCGAACCTGGCCGAGCTGGCGCTTCAGTTCAGCAGCGTGGAATATTTCTGGCTCGCGGTTCTGGGCCTCAGCTGCGCGACGTTCGTCGGCGGCTCGTCACTTCTCAAGGGGGTGGCGGCTCTGCTGTTCGGGCTGGGGCTGTCGACCATCGGCATGGATCCGGTCTCCGGGACTCCACGCTTCACCTTCGGCGTCACCAATCTGCTCGGCGGCCTCGGCCTGATTCCGCTGCTCATCGGCGTCTTCGCGATCTCCGAGCTGTTGCGCACCGTGACGCTTCCGCCAACCGGCGAACGGCAGGCGCAGTTGGCGGTCGGTTCGGTGAGCGCCGGCATGGGCCGCCTGATGTGGCGACACCGCCGCGAGGTCCTGCGCGGAAGCACGCTGGGAACGCTCGTCGGCGCTCTGCCGGGGGCCGGCGCGGACATCGCCGCATGGATCTCCTATGCGGTCACCCGCCGGTCGCAAAAGGGCAAGGATCCGAACGCCCTCGACCAGAAAGTCGAACGCCTCATCTCCGCCGGCGCGGCGAACAACGCCAGCCTGGGGGGAGCCTACATCCCGGCGACCGTGTTCGGAATCCCAGGCGATGCGATCACCGCCATCGTGATCAGCGTCATGTTCCTGAAGGGCCTCAACCCCGGCCCAACCATCTTCCTCAACAACCCGACGGCGATCTACTCGATCTTCGCGATCTTCTTCGTTGCGAACCTTCTGATGATTCCGCTGGGCATCCTGTGCATCCGCACCTTCGGCCTGATCCTGAAGGTGCCGAGGACCTATCTGACACCGATCATCCTGCTCTTCTGCATCGTCGGGGCCTTTTCGGTCGAGAACACGCTGTTCGCGGTCGGAATCATCGCCATCGTCGGTTTGCTCGGCTATTTCATGGAAGCCAACGACATTCCGATGGCTCCGGCGGTGCTCGGCCTGATCCTCGGGCCGGTGATCGAGCAGACCTTCATGACGTCCATGCTGAAGAGCGGCGGAGAGTTGTCCGTGTTCTTCGACCGTCCGCTCGCCATCGCCCTCGCGGTGGTGACGCTGGGCTCCTGGGCGCTGACCGGCGTCTTGAAACTCGTGGACGCAGCCAAGGCGCGCCCCGTCCTGACGTGACGCGCCGCGGCCACTCCTCATCGTGACCACGCGCGGAGGGCTCCGGGGGCCCTCCGCGCTGCAGTTCAAGAAACCCCTGACAGGAACGTGCCATGACGATGACTGGCGAGATGCTGATCGGCGGCGGCGCCGTGTATGGCAAGGGCATCGCCTTCCGGGCTGTCGACCCCGCCACCGGCCGCGAGATGGAGCCGGCCTTCGGCGGCGGCGGCGAGGATGAGGTGGAGCGCGCCTGCGCTCTGGCCTGGGAGGCGTTCGACATCTTTCGTGAAACGGGCCTGGAAACCCGCGCCCGCTTCCTTGAGACCATGGCCCGGCGCATCCTCGATCTGGGCGACGCGCTGCTCGAGCGGGCCGTTGCCGAGAGCGGCCTGCCGCGTCCCCGTATCGAGGGCGAGCGCGGCCGGACGGTCGGCCAGTTGCGCCTGTTCGCCCAAGTGGTGCGGGAGGGCGGTTGGCTCGACGCCCACATCGACCGGGCACAGCCTGACCGCAGCCCCCTGCCGCGGCCCGACCTGCGCCAGCGCCACATCGCGCTGGGCCCCGTGGCGGTGTTCGGGGCCAGCAATTTCCCGCTGGCCTTTTCCGTGGCCGGCGGTGACACCGCGTCGGCGCTGGCCGCCGGTTGTCCGGTGGTCGTCAAGGCGCATCCCGCCCATCCCGGCACATCGGAGCTGGTCGGACGCGCCATTCAATCTGCGGTTGCCGAGTGCCGCCTGCCGGACGGCGTGTTCTCCATGCTGTTCGATTCCGGGCATGCGGTCGGAACCGCGCTGGTCGCCGACCGGCGCATCAAGGCCGTGGGCTTCACCGGCTCCCGCCGGGGCGGCGTTGCGCTGATGAACGTCGCGGCGGCGCGGCGGGAGCCCATCCCCGTCTATGCCGAGATGAGCAGCATCAACCCGATATTCCTGCTGCCTGCCGCTCTGGAGACGCGCGCGGAAACGCTTGGCAAGGCGTTCGCCGCCTCGTTGACCATGGGCGCCGGTCAGTTCTGCACGAATCCGGGGCTCGTCCTCGCGGTGGACGGCCCCGGCCTGGACCGCTTTTTGGAGGCGGCCTCGGCAGCCTTGCGGGAGAGCGCGGCGGCCACCATGCTGACATCGGGCATCCACGCCGCCTATGACGAAGGCGTGCGCCGGCTGACGGCTCGTTCGGATGTGCGGACGGTCGCGCGCGGGCAGGCCTGCGCTGGACCGAACCAGGGCCAGGCGGCGCTGTTCGCCACCGACGCCGCGGCCTTCCTGTCCGACCCCGGCTTGCAGGAGGAGGTGTTCGGCTCCGCCTCTCTGGTGATCCGCTGCCCCGAGGTGGCGACGATGCGTGCGGTGGCCGAGCGTCTGGAGGGCCAACTCACCGCGACCGTGCACGCCGACGACGCGGACGCCGACTTGGCCCGCCACCTCTTCCCGACACTGGAGCGGAAGGCTGGACGGGTGCTGTTCAACGGCTGGCCGACGGGGGTCGAGGTGTGCCATGCCATCGTCCACGGCGGCCCCTTTCCGGCGACCTCCGACAGCCGGACCACCTCGGTGGGGGCCCTGGCGATCCGCCGCTTCCTGCGGCCCGTCTGTTACCAGGATGTTCCGGCGGCGCTGCTGCCCGAGGCGGTTCAGGATGGCAACCCGCTGAACCTGTGGCGCCGTATCGACGGCGATCTTCAGGGACCCGACGGGAAGGACGCCTCCGTTTGTGAGCCTGCCGGCAGGATCGAGGGTGAGGCCCGCTGATCGCCACGGAAGTGTCCGGAATTTCGTGCTCGGCGGGGCGGGTTGAGTGTCGGGCGTTCATCGGGGCTTGGCACGGTTCGATGAGGCCTCCGGTTGCGGTGGATTGCACCGCAACSGGAGGTCTTTGAGATTCAGGTCCGGGCCGAGGTCGCCGGCGCGCCGCTGGCGGCGTGATCACCGGAGCGCCATCAGCCTCCCGGCCAAATCAGGCTTCGCTCCGCCCGGCTACCAACAAGTTGACGGTGCCAAGCAGCCAGTTTCGATGTCGTTGCAGCTGGACCTCGGCTTCTCATCGGCTACACTGCCGCCGCGCACGAACATCCGCATGGTCTTGTTGCGGCTGGACTTCAGTTTCCCATCGGCTACACTTGGAACCAGGATGGCGACTACACGATCCCGGTTGCGGCTGGACTTCAGTTTCCCATCGGCTACACTATCAGGTCCTCGCGCAGCGCCGGGCGCAGGTTGCGGCTGGACTTCAGTTTCCCATCGGCTACACTGACCTGCACTGTCGGGTGGGACAATCCCTTGTTGCGGCTGGACTTCAGTTTCCCATCGGCTACACTTGAACGCCATCAACAACCTGCGGCACGAGACGTTGCGGCTGGACTTCAGTTTCCCATCGGCTACACTTCGGCGAAGGGCGTCGTTTCCCTCGACATTGTTGCGGCTGGACTTCAGTTTCCCATCGGCTACACTGCCGTGATCGAACGCCTTGGCGCCATCGGGGTTGCGGCTGGACTTCAGTTTCCCATCGGCTACACTGCTTGCCGACATCGTGCGCATCACCGACGTGTTGCGGCTGGACTTCAGTTTCCCATCGGCTACACTTAGCCGAAGGCGACCAGCACGATCACCGAGTTGCGGCTGGACTTCAGTTTCCCATCGGCTACACTCACCGAAATCAATGCGGCGCCTCGCCAGATGTTGCGGCTGGACTTCAGTTTCCCATCGGCTACACTACGAAGGATATCTCCCACGCCACCAGGGCGGTTGCGGCTGGACTTCAGTTTCCCATCGGCTACACTGTCGCCCTTGACGAAGACCAACACGTTCTGGTTGCGGCTGGACTTCAGTTTCCCATCGGCTACACTCTTCACGACGAGCGGCCGATTGGCCCACAGGTTGCGGCTGGACTTCAGTTTCCCATCGGCTACACTCTTCACCAAACGCCAGTCGTCGGCCTCGAGGTTGCGGCTGGACTTCAGTTTCCCATCGGCTACACTGCGGATCTCCTGACCATCGAAGCCGACGCGGTTGCGGCTGGACTTCAGTTTCCCATCGGCTACACTAGGGGGCGGGATAAGGCACTGAAAAGGCAGCTTTATCCCGCCCTTTTTCGGTATGGAATCCCTCTTCGCGCGGGTCAGAACAGCACATATTGCTCCGGATTTTTCCGGGACGGCTGGCGTACGCGGCCGTCGAAGCACAGGATGGTTTCATACTGCTTGTCCGTGATGAAGACGATATGTACCTTTCCGGTGGGCGGAATGGCCTTCTCGATTCGCCGGGTTAGCGCCTCCGCCTGCTCCTTGCCCACGCAGTGGCGCAGGTAGACGGAAAACTGCGACATCTCGAAACCCTGGTCGAGCAGGAACTTGCGGAAGGTCGTGGCGGCCTTGCGCTCGCGCTTGGTCAGCACCGGCAAGTCGAACAGAACCATCATCCACATGATCCGGTACCCGCTCAGCATCGACGCCGCTTGATCGCCTCTCTGTGAACCTGCCCCGTCACGCCGGTTGCGGCACCTTCGGAGGCGCCGGCCACTCCAGCGGCATCGGCGCCCACGCCTTGCTCCCTTCGCCCGCCGGCAGATCGAGTGTGGCTTCCCCACTCTCATAGGCCTGAGCCAGTGATGTCGCCGCCCGCATCACCACGGTGGACAGGGGTGTCGTGCCCTCGGCCGTTGGCAGGTCGAGCGACGGCACGAGAGCCAGGAAGCGCTTGGCCTCCGGAGTCACCGCTTCATGCCCGGCCTCGGTCAGCCGCAGCACGGCAAGGTCAACGAAGGGGCGGAACGGCTCCATCAGGTCATCCACCAGGCACAGCGGGTTGCCTCGGTTGCGGTGGAACAGCCCCAGTGTGGGATGCAGCCCCGCCCCCATCACCCCGCGCGCCACGGTGGAACGCAGGATCGCATAGCCGTAGTTCAGCAACCCGTTTACCCCGCCCGCATCCGAGTCGCGTCGGAAGTCGTCGCCGAACAGCAGCGGCCAGTAGCGGCGTGCGGCCTGCGCCTCGATGTTGTCCGGGTCGCCGGAACGCACCTTGCGGGCCAAAGCCTCGAAGGCGCCGGAGGGCGCGCCCCTCGCCTCCAGCACCGCGCCCTGCTGGCGAATCTTGGCGCGCACCAGGATCTGCCACAGCCTTTTCGTCTGCGGGACCGACACGTCGAGCTGGGCACGCATGCGCTGGGCCTGCACATGGTGGCCGTCAACCGGCCAAAGGAAGGCCGCCGGCACATGGTTCGGCCCGCACAGCAC
Organism: Azospirillum sp. P4_B5; assembly: GCF_056402275.1. Lineage (NCBI taxonomy): Bacteria > Pseudomonadati > Pseudomonadota > Alphaproteobacteria > Rhodospirillales > Azospirillaceae > Azospirillum > Azospirillum sp. P4_B5. The sequence continues at coordinate 78,484 of NZ_JBFUHT010000011.1, read as the reverse complement.
CACCGGCACGCCCCGTTCGGACAAGGCCAGAAGCAAATTGTTGGAATAGGTCAGCCCGTGCGCGTTCGCCACCACGGAGGCGATGTCGTCCAGCGGGACCCGCCCGATCTCCGCGCCACGCGCCTCCACCACCAGGAAGCCGCGCGACAGCGAGAGGTGCCGGCCGTCCTCGGCGATCTCGACGATGCGGCCGGTCATGAAGCCGTCTCCAGATCAGGCGGCAACACCGCCCATTTCGGGAAGCCGGGGTCGCGCACCCGGCCCAGCGGATCGACCGTCACCCGTCGCGCTTCGCGCTGGCGCAGCATGCTGAAGGCGACGATCAGCCAGCGAAACGGATCGTCCGGGTCGGCATGGCGCTTGTCCAACTCGCCCGCCTCGACATGCTCGGCCATGCGGACGCGGTTGTTGGCGGGCTCCAGCCGCGCCACGCGCATGATGCGCAAGCGCCCGTCATGCATCAGCTTCACGAGGTCGCCCTTGTGCAGGCGCATGACGAAGCGCTCGCCCTGTGCCGGGACGTAAGGGGCGGCGCGGCCGTCGGGCAGGGCGGTGCGGTGCGCCTCGAACAGGGTCGCGGCGCGGCCGGTCCAGCGGCCATCGGGCAGGGCCACGATGTCGATGTGGTGCACGTCGCCGGCGATCAGGCCCTTGTAGGGCCCGCCGTCCGGCCCGTTGAGCCAGATCGGGTCGGCCTCCTTGGCCAGCAGGCGGGTGCGGCGGATGCCGGTCCAGGGCGCGGTCGCCGCCAGATCCTCCGCCGCCTTCGCCACCGCCTGCTTGACGTCCAGCCGGTCGGGGCCGGCCTTGTGGAAGGCGACGCGGTCCTGCATGGCCCGGCACAGGTCGGGGTCGCGGATGCGCGCGATCTCCTTCTCCGTCAGGCCGTCCAACGGCTTGCGGTAGACGAGGTTGAAGCCCTTCTCCCGCTCTTTCTCGGTGGTCGGGCCATAGGCGGTGTCCTCGTGCAGGCGGCCGCCGGTGCCGTGTTCCGGCTTGTGCGAGACGGTCAGCCCGCGCACCCGCGCGGCCAGCTCGTCGCGGAAGCCGTCCCAGGGGTCCTCCAGATCGTCCATCAGCCGGTCGATCCCGCGGTCCTCCGCGCGGGAAGCGGCCTGGGCCACCTTCTGCACCATGCCCTGGTCGATGCAGCCGATCACCGCGGCGTCCAGCGCGTGGTGCCGGTGGTCGTCGCGGTTCTTGGCGTGGGTCGCGTCCATCGGCGGATCGCCGCCCTCGCGGTTGTGGTCGCGCAGGATGGAATCGACGCCCCAGCGCCGGCGCAGCAGGGCGGTCAGCCGCCCCGGCGAGACGCGCACCCGGTCGGGGTGGCAGACGTGGCGCAGATACTCCCGCGCCAGCCGCGCGAGGTATTGCGTGTCGGTGATCTGCCGGGCGAGGAAACCGCCCTCCTCGTCCCAGCGGTTCATGGCGTTCTCGGCGAAGCGCCAGCGCTTGTTGGGCGGCAGGTCCTCCACGCAGCCGAGAATCCGCGACCAGCGCGCCTCGTCCGTGTGCCAGCGCTCGTACGGCGTCCTGTTCGCCTTCTCGCGGTTGGCGGCGGTCAGGCAGACCACCTTGTTGGCGGCGCTGTCGTCCAGGCTGCGGGAGAAGGGCAGGATGTGGTCGATATCCACCTTCTCCGACAGCAGAAGCTCCAGCCCGATGGTCTCGCCGGTGTAGGGGCAGCGGCGGTTGATGCCGCTCCCCTGCTCTTCCCACAGGCGCAGCTTCATCAGGTTGCGGCCGTTGACCGGCGCGTTGACGCGGCGCAGCAGGGCCTTGCGGTCGTCGTTCTTCCTTTGGTTCTCCGCCTGCTCCTTCTCGTTGCGGCGACGGGCCTCCTGGGTCTGCTTCAGCGGACGGGCCAGTTCCACGACGATCTCGTGCGGGTGGCCATAGCGTTCAATCAGCCCGTTCACCACCAGCCGCAACTGGTTCAGCCCGATGTGCACCGTCGGGTTGGCGAGCCGGCCGAGCCGCTTTTCCTCCCCATGCTGCGGGTCGCCGGTGCCGAAGGCGACGTGGCGTTCCAGAACCGCGCCGTAATAGGGCAGCGTGTTGAGCCGCTCCCCCGGCCGGCGGTCGGAATGGTGGGCGCCGGGGACGGCGACCGGAACGGCCTCGTCGTAGCGGATCGGGCGCCCCTCCCGCGACTCCCGCTCCAGCACCGGCAACAGGACGGCCAGGGCCTTCCGACCGATGCGCAGGTGGAAGTCGGGCAGAGGCGCGTCGGCGACGCGGGCGGCGGCTTCGGGCTCCAGCTCCCAGCGGGCGACCAGCCAGTCGATCAGCGCGCCCTCGTCGGTTTCCGACAGCAACCGCTCGACCAGTTCGTCCTGCTCGGCCAGGGTCAGCCTCGCCCAGCGCGGGCCGAAGCGCTTCTTGTCGGACAACAGGGCCGAGGTCTCGTCGGTCGCCAGTTCCGGCCGGCGGGTGGATTCGTGGGAGAACTCCACATCCGAGCCGAGTTTCAGCGCCTTGCGGATGTCCTTGAAGGTGATGGCTTTCCGGGTCGGCTTGGCCTTCGCCGCGCGCAGGATCAGGTCGCGCTCTTCGACGGTCAACGGCCGTTCGCTGCGGTCCGGCGCGATGATCCGCAGGTTGGCGAGTTCGGTGCAGAACCGGAACCGCTGCGCCGAGGGCAGAGCGCGCGGGGCGCGGGGATCGTCCGGGAACAGCGAGCATTTGCCGACCGCCGGCGGCTTCAGCGGGCGCTGGTGGAAGATGCGGTGGCGCAGGGTGGCGCGCGCGTCCTCCGTCAGCAAGGCCGGGTGGTGACGCGCCTGGGCCGCCCACAGCCGGTCGAACTCCGCCTCCAGCATCGGGCGGGCCGGGTAGAAAGGGTATTCGGCCTTGGCGCCCCGCCCCACCATCCGGGCGCGCACGCTGCGCCCGTTGGCGCGCAGCCAGTCGAAGAAGGCGCCGAGGGTCGGGGCGCCGGCCTCCGCCATCTGGACGTCCAGCTTGTCGATGGCGGTGCGGATCTTGCCCGCCTCCTCCTCGTCGCCGGCGCCGCGCATCGCCTTGAAGCCCCGGCGCTGGTTGATGTGGAACAGCGCCCGGCCGATCTCGTGGGGCTCCAGCCGCTCGGTCAGCCCGCGCGCGCGCAGGTCGAGCGGATCGAGCGTTTCCAGCGCCTTGCGCGCCGCCCGGTCGCCGGGCATCAGGCCGAAGCGGATCAGCGCCGCCATCAGCCGGTTGCGCCGCACCAGCGTCCGGTCGCGCCGCCGCCGCATCTGCCGCGCGATTCGCCGCGCCACGGCGAGAGAACTCTTGTCCTGGGGGTTGCGCCCATCGGTGAAAATACGGACACCCATGCGCCGGATGCCCTTCGGCTGTCCGTCATGGTCGAGATCGAGCACGCACCAGCCAAGGGAATTGGTGCCGAGGTCAAGGGACAGGCGATAGGGCTGCATGGGATCGGGCCGCTCCCCAAGTAGGAATACTCGCGTGTTCGGCTAGGGTCGGTTTATCGAACACCATTCATGGTCGATCATATCACGGCTCTTGACCGCATGAAGGGTTCTGCTACTCTCTCGGCAGCTGGAAACGATACCTGTTTTAGCCGATGGGAAACCGAGGTCCAGCCGTTAACAAGCCCGCTCCGGCGGGCACAAGATGCGGGGCAGGCCATGGCCTGCCCCTTCTTGTTTCTGCCCACTGCAACTGCGATCAACCCGTCCTTTTCAACTTCCGTGATCGACCCGACTGAACGGAAGGGGGGGCCGCTTCGTCGGGCGAGCCGGATTCCCTGGAAACTGACGCCTCCGCCTTGTCTCTGGGAAACGAGTAGAAGAATTGCGGTGCCTGGGGGTCGGGCAACTTGCTCACCTTCTTCCGGGGCTTCTTCCCGCTCGCCGCCGGCCTTGCGTGGTTGAGGGTGAGGAGACGCTCCAGCACCTCCTCGTCCGACAGATCGACCGGCCAGCCGTAGGCGTCGGCAACAGCGGCGTCGAGGGCGGCATGGGCCTGCACGAGCCACGCCGGACGCTGGTTGTAAAGGTTGGTCAGCGTGCGGGTCTTCAGGATCGCGGCGGCCCGCTCATCGCGGGGCAACCGGCGCTTCGGGTATCCCGGCACCACCTCCTCCACCTCCACCACGAGGTCGGGCGGGTTCAGCCAGTTCTCCCGCAACTCATTCAGCCGCGCCGCAGCCGCCGCAATGGCCTTGGCGCGGAGATCGTCGGCATAGGCCGACGCCGGACGGTCGGGGGTTAGACCGTTCGGAAAGGGGAAGGTCTCGAAGGTCGTGGACGGCGTGTAGCGCGGATCGTTACCGACGCCGAGCCAAGTGCAAAAGCGCAATGCCCACAACTCATGGAAACGGCTGTGCAGAATGCCGAACGTCGTGTCGTCGTCCCGCGCGATAACGTCCAAAAGATTGGCTGGCAGCACACTTGCCGGCTGCCAGACGAAAACTCTGTGCTTGGCGACCACCGGCGTGACGATGCACCGGACAAGCCCTGACAGACTGGCGCGCAGTTCCGGACGGGAGCGTTCGTGCAGCCACCACAGTTGCCGGGTCCGCGCGTTACGGTCCTTGGCCCGTTCAGGCTGCACATGACGCAGCACATGCTCGAAGGGCGCCTCATAAAGCGCGGACTCCAACTCGTCCAAGCCGTCGAAATCGATTACCCACGTATCCGAAGAGCACCGAACCAGATCCATCGCGTTCAGCCAAGGACGAAGAACATCGGAATTCGGACGTCCGTTTGGGTTCAACGGCCCAGCCAGCCAATCCCGAGCCGTGGCGCCGGGAACATCGAACGATCCATACTTTTTGATGCCTTCAAAACACACTCCGCCATTCTCCACCAGCCGCCGTGCCGTCGTCAGATCCACGCCGCCCCCGGTCAGGTCGGCGAAGATCTCCGGGACCTCCTCTCCGTCCAGCCGGGGCGTCTCGTCCATGCCCTTGGGGCCGAAGCAGACCAGCGACACGCGGACGGCCGCGCCGTCCTCGACCTGCCAGGGCTCGTCGGACCAGGCGTCGAAGATGGTGCCGCTCGCGCGGATGCGGTCGAGCACGCTGCGGTTGGCCCCGCCGCGGATCGAGTTGGTGGCGACGAAGCCGACGCGCTCCACCCTGCCCTCCTCCAGGCAGGTGCGGGCCTTCTCGAACCAGTAGCACACGAGGTCGACGTTCCCGGAAAGCCGCCCGGCGAACAGGCGGCGCAGGCGCGTCACATAATCCTCGCCCAGTTCGCCCAGCATGGACTTGTCGCCGAGGAAGGGCGGGTTGCCGAGGATGACCACGCGGTACGGCTCCGCGTCCTTCCCGCCCGTCTCCTCGCCGGCGGCCAGGGTCCCGGCGTCGGGCCAGCGGGTCTCGCCACCGATCAGGTCGATCAGCGCGTCCTTCTGCTCGATGGTTGTCAGGCTTTGCAGAATCGGGTTGCGCGGCACGTCGTAGCCGTGCCGGCGCATCCATTGGATCGCGCCGATCCAGACGGAGATGCGGGCCAGCTCGACGCCCAGCGGGTTGACGTCGATGCCCAGCACCGCCTCCGGCCCGATGGTCTTCGGCCGTTCATTGCCCTTCAGGTCCAGCTCCAGCTGGCGGGGGAAGCCGAAGCCCTCGCCCTCGACCACCACCTCGTGCTCCAGGTCCTTCAGCGCGCGCAACGCCAGATACAGGAAGTTGCCGGAACCGCAGGCTGGGTCCAGCACGCGGAAACGGTGCAGCCGCTGGAGAAAGCCGTCGTACAGCGCCCTCGCCTGCCGGCGGAGGCGCTCGCGTTCCCTGGGCGCGGCGGACTTGGCTTTGTCCAGAACGGCGACGATCCGGTCGCGCGCCACCGCCCATTCCCGGCGCAGGGGGCGGCTGACCACCGGTTCCACCAGCTTCAGGATGGTGGGCTCCGGCGTGTAGTGGACGCCGACCGCCCCTTGCGAGAGACCGTCGCGGTCGCGGCGCACCACCGCGCGCGCCAGAGCCGTGCGCCGTTCGGGGCTCAGCCCGCGTTCGAACAGGGTCCCCAGGATCGTCGGGTCGATGTCCGACCAGTCCAACCGCGCCGCCTCGCGCACCATCGCGATGTCGCCTGCCTCCAAGGGCAGCGCGTCGGCGTCGTTGAACAGGCCGCCGTTGAACCACTCGACCTTCTCGAACCCGACCCGCCCACCGTGGCGCATGGACCGGAACAGCTGCTCCGCCAGGGAAACGAACTCCACCGGTTCGCGAGCCGCCGCGTCCAGCAGCCGGGTAAACATCCGCCCGCCCAGCAGGCCGACATTCTCCGCAAACATGCAGAAGACCAGCCGCATCAGGAAATGCGCCACCGTCCAGCGGTCGTGCCCGCGCCTTACCAGCCGGGCGGCCAAGGCGGCGAAGCGCCCAGCCGCCTCCTCGGTCAGCATGGCCCGCGTCTGTCCGGGCCGCAGCCGTTCCGGAGCGGCAAAGGCCCATTTCAGGATGTTCAGGCGGTCGGGATCGCGCAGATCGGTCAGGCCGATCTCGTGCTTCTCCGTGACGGCGTTGGTCCAGTTCGTGTGCACCCGAATCCGGACCATATCGCTGACGATCAGCAGAGGCGGGTTGTCGAGCGCCGGCGCGTAGCGCTGGAGCTGCGCGTAGGCCGTTTCCAGATTGCGTCCGGGTCCCTTGTATTCCCAGGCGAAACAGCCGCGTTTCCAGACATCGGCGCGTCCGGGCCGCCCATCGGTCTTGGCCGCGGCCTTTTCGAAGCAATAGTCCGTGGCGGTCGGGTCGGCATCGGCCGGAGCCATTTCCCCCAAGACATGACAAAGATCGACAAAGTGTTGTTGTGCTCCCTGACTCTCGCCCAGTGTGGATCGCTCCCATTTGCGAACGAACTCCTCCACCGTCATGCGAGGTCGCATGGCGTCGTCAAGCATGAGAATGAATTCTTTTTTGTTGTTGCAGGAGTAATGCTGATCGTTAACTCTTAATAGAATCTTTACAGGCAATATTATGAGAGAGATTTCAATATAGCGCAAAATAATACCTTTGTATGGTTTCTGTATTTTTTGCCTTCCTTTCATAAATTTGCCAAATATGCGAGTGGCGACGCCGCGTTTTCCAGCACAAATGCCATCTCAGATTATCCGCATCTCGGCGAAGCTCGGCCGCCACCTTCTCATCCGGTGCCATGCCGTCGGCAAAGCCGGGGTGTGGCTATTATGGCGCACTCCATGCTTGAGCGCGGGCAATCACCAACAACGTCACCGTGACGAGTTGACGATTTTGTCACGTGCCGACAAGTTGGCCCCGATAGTCCCAGAACGGGTTGGTGCCGTGATTTCAATATCCATCAAGGGTGAGCAACTGCGGGCGTTCCGCGAAGGCCGGAACATGGGTCAGCAAGAGATGGCGGAATGGCTGAACGGCCAGCTCAGTCGGCGTTACGACCGAAACAGGGTCAGCCGCTGGGAGAATGGCAGCGAGCGGATTCCACAGATCGTCGCGCAGTTGATATCCGTCAGCGACAAGATGACCGCCGGACCGAAGGGCCTTCCCAGTGGAACGGTCGGCGGCGGCGGACCCGGCTCTCCGCGGACCGCGACGAAGATATCCGTCGCCAATCAGAAAGGCGGCGTCGGGAAGACGACAACCGCCGTCAACCTCGCCTTCCTGCTGGCGAAAGCGGGGATGAGGGTGCTGCTGATCGATGCCGACGCGCAGGCGAACGCGACCATGCATCTGGGCGTCGACGCCTACGCGCTCGACCGTGACGGGGCGACGCTTTACCATGTGCTGTTGAAGGACCGCCCGATCGAGAAGACCATCGTCGCGGTCTGCGGTGGGCTGTTCGACCTGCTGCCGTCGAGCCTGACCCTGTCCCAGGCCGATGGAGAGATGGCGGGGGACCCCAACAGCAATCTTGCCTTGCGCGAGAAACTGGGCGACATCGACACCGCTTATGACGCCATCGTGGTGGATTGCCCTCCGAACCTGGGGCAGGTCACCATCAACGCGCTGAACTGCTCCGACTATGTGCTGGTACCCGTCCAGACGGAACCGATGGCCGCGCTTGGCGTGCCGATGCTGATCGACAACACCCTGACCAAGGTGCGCCGTCGCGTGAATCCGGGCGTGGAAGTGCTGGGCATCCTGCCGACCATGTACGCGGAGCGCCATTCCATGGACCGGCTGACTCTGGCGCAACTGCACGATCTGTACGGCGCCAAGACCCGCATTTTCTCCCCGGTTCCCTCGTCCACCCAATACCCGCAAGGATCGGCGGCCGGTCGCCCGACCCTGGAGGCGATCCCCACGGCGCCCGGCGCCCAAAGTTATCAGGAAGTCGCGGATGCGCTCATCGCGCTGCGCGCCAAGCGTGAGGAGACGCCCCATGTCCAATAAGCTTCTTGCCCAAGCGACGAAGTCGAAAATGCTGACGAAGGCCGTGACCGGCGCGTCCGAAGCCGTGTCGAGCGACCCGCGTTTCCGGGTGTCCGCGGATCACCCCGAGGTCGTGGAACTGGACCTCGACAGGATCGACCCGAACCCGCACCAGCCGCGCCGGCATTTCGACGAGGTGGCGTTGCAGGCGCTCGCCGAGTCCATCCACCGCGTTGGCGTCCGGCAACCCATTGGCGTCCGTAAGGGCGAGGGCGGACGTTGTACGCTGGTCTGGGGAGAGCGGCGCGTCCGGGCCTCCCGGTTGGCGGGCAAAAGCACGATTTACGCGCTGTTGGTCAAGGATGGGAACGGCGCTGAACTGGCGCTGGTCGAGAACCTGCAACGCGAGGATCTCGATGCCGTGGAAACCGCCGCCGGGCTTGCTGCGCTGCGGGAGCAGCACGGCTACACGCATGAGCAGCTTGCCGCCGCTAGCGGACTTGGGAAAACCGAAGTGACGCGGACGCTTGGCATCCTCGCCCTGCCCTCTCCGATCCTTGAGGAATACCCGGCGCATCGCCGGAGCATCGGCAAATCCGCGCTGTTTGAAATGGTGGACGCTGACGATCCGACGCTTCAGCTTCGGATGTGGGAAATGGCCAAGGGCGGCGCCACCGTTGCGGCGCTCCGGTCCGCACGGAAGGAGATTGCGGTCGATGCGGGCGCCAGCGGGGAGGCCAGCGCAGCTGACGGCGGGCTTTCCCGAACCTCGGCCCCTGTCGTGAGCCGCATGGTGACCAGCGTCCGGAAGACCTTCAAGGCCATCGACGCCGTCCGGGAGCAGGGAGCATCCCTGGATGATGATCAGCGAGGCGTTCTGAGGGAGCTTCGCGAACGCATCGACACTCTTTTGGCGGAGTGACGCGCGATGGTGCGACATCGCACCAGGGGCCACTCGTGTTGGCGCCCTTCCCTTCCCTTCTTTTCGGTAAACAGCTCAGCCTTGATGCTCGCACTTAAAGCGAACTTTTGTTCGCTTTAGACTCAGATCGCCTCATTCGCCGGCTCTCAGCGGATGCCGATGGCATCCGCCTGCCGCCAGCGGGAACTCTGTTCCCGCGAGAGGCGGGCGCCGGTCGCGCGCGACGTCGCGCTCGGCACGACGCTCCTGGGTGGCACCGCGATCTGGGCACATCCCAAGGTTGCGGTGGCGCCCAGAAAGGGAGTTATCCGGGGCACAGCGAGACCTGCGTGGGGGCCTTGGCCGCTCTCGTGGCGGCTATGGTACGAAGGCCTGCATGATTGTGGAGACGCTGGACACACGCTCGGCTTTGCCCTGGCACCGGGGCAAGCCCACGAACTGCCGCTCGCCTCGGGTCTGCTGGAGGTTCAGCCCGACATTCCCGCCGGGATCGTTGCCAACCCGAGTACGCATCAGATGCGCTGCGCCAACACGTCTGGGATCTTGGCGCTCGCCCAGCTGTTCCGGCCCGGATCTACAACAACCGCAACATCATCGAGCGCCTGTGGGCCAAAATCAAGGGGTGGCGGGCCATCGCCGCCCGCTACGAGAAAACGGCAAACTCCGTCATGGCGTGCTCTGTCTCGCCGCTGCCTCTGAATGGCTCAAGGATCAACAGGCTCTATGTTCGCAAGACGGCCTTGAGCTTGGACCAGCCCGGCTCGATGGGGAGGGGGCGGGTGAGAGGCGCGGCAGGAAGCGGACAGCCACGGCGGCGGTTTTGTCCGGCTTCAAGGCGGCGAGGAAAACCTGTTTGACGAACGTCAGGAACGGGGCGGTGGAGGTTGGCGCCTCGACGCTTATCGCGGCCGGCATGAGGAGGCGAGGGCAGGGGAGGGGAAGGATCCGGTACGTATCCCCGTTTCCGGCTGGGAGCGCCGGCGGAGCGGGACGACGCGTGGCCGACGCGCCATAGGCCCCGTTGGGCCCACGTCCCGCTCGGCGGCCACCGTACGCACGGCTCGGCACCGGGCCGCTGACCTGTTGGGACTTCCTGCCACAGATCGAAATCAACGCGGCGGGCGGGAACAGTCCGCGCTTCGTCACTCTGATCCTCACCGAAACACGATGGGCCGGCGGGCAGTCCTATACCGGCGATACGAAACGGGAATTCGCGTGGCCGCCGGTACCAGGGTGTTGACTTCCAATCTGAAGAAGGAGGGTAGGGTGCGATATCGCACCGCGCCGGTTCCGATGCCCGAACCGCCGCTCGATGTCGCGGTGCGGCCGACCATTTGTCAGTCTTCTGCACAGCGGCATGCCCATGTGGAGCTCCGTTCCGGAGCTGCGCGGCCTGTTCGGTGTGGGCTCCGTTCTGCTCGACCGAATCGGCCGTTGTCCGCGCCTGTCCTCGACGGGGCTGTCCGAGCACGCCGAGGCCGCCGCTAAGGTGGCGGAAGCGCTGAGGCGGCGCATATCCCCCTGCCGCATGACCCCCGTCCGTTATCAGAGCAACCGGGTCTGTGTTCCGGTGGGTGCCAACGGTGATGTGCCTCAGGGCCAGCCGGCGGAACGACTGGCAGCTCTACACTGACTGGTCGGCCACGACCGGCTGGTGCTCGCGCTAGCCGTTACCATCGGGCGCGGCGAAAGCGTCGCCCGCCTGCCCAAGCCCGCCTGCCCAAGCGTGGGCTCTCCCACCGTCTGCGCCCAGCAGCCCTGGACAAGGACCATGCACTGCTGCACGCGGCCAAGGCTTGTGCGCTTGTCTGTTCCTTCGACGGCAAGGTTCTGGAAGGGGAGGGGGGCGAGCTTCCGCTTCTGGCGGAACTGGCCGGTCAGACAGTACCGGAACTCCATCGGCATCTTGCGGCGTCGAGGCTCCGACAGCTCGTTCAGAAACGTGATCGCTGGCTGGCGGACGGTGCTGCCGCAGGCGCTTGCGATCCATCTCGCGGGGGCGGCGTTTGCGGAATCGCTGCACCTCCGACGTGGTCGGGCCACCTGTCCAACATTCTTGAGGGCTGTCGCCAGCGCTCTCCGCCCTGCTTCACCAGGCCGACAAGGCCGTGCGGCTCTCGGCCGAAGCCGACCGAACACGCGAACGATTGCGTGACCGAAGCGAGCAGTCCTCCGGGTAGGCGGCGCGACCCCTCCCTGCACCACAGTCAAGGATGAGAGGGCTCAAAGCGTCAGCTTGGCCTTGCGCAAAATTCATTCGTAATCTAATCACATGGGCGTCAACGGCACGCGGACGTATGCCGAGTGAGGCGCGCCTCGCCGGACAAGGACGCACAGCCATGCCCCGTGCCATCGGATGGCCGTTCATGAACGTCGCTCGCGCCTGTGTCGATTTCCTTGCCCATTGCCGGGTGGCCAAGAACCTGTCGGCGCACAGCCTGCGGGCCTATGGCATCGACCTGAAGGAATTCGAGCGGTTTGTCAGCCCCGAATCCGATATCGCCGCCATCGACCGCCAGCAACTGCGCCGTTACCTGAGCCACTTGTTCGAAACCCGGCGGCTGAAAGAGACCAGCGTCAAACGCCGAATGGCTTGCCTGAAGGTGATGTTCCGCTGGCTGGAGCTGGACGAGGCGATTCCGATCAGCCCCTTCCATCGGTTGGACGTGCGCATCCGCCTGCCCAAGCGCTTACCGCGCAATCTGACCGAGGACGAGGTTCGACGGTTGCGCCGCACCGCCCTGGAGCGGGTGGGCCTGTCCGGGCGCATCACCGAAGCCAAGGCGTTGCGGGTCGCCAAGCGCACCGATCCCAATGCGTTTACGGCGCTGGTCGTGCTGGAGGTCTTGCTGTGCACGGGCCTGCGCGTCGGCGAACTGGTGAGCATCAGCGTGGCGGACATCGATCTGATCGAGCGTGTTATCACGATTATGGGCAAGGGCAGCCGGCAACGCCGGGTCTTTCTGCCTGATGACGAAACGGCGGCTCTGGTTTCGGCCTACCGCGCTGCCACCGCTGCACGGCGCGGTGCGCACGACGGGTTCGTCGTGACGGCGTCTGGCGTCCCTGGCACGACGCAGTTCGTACGGTCCCTCCTGCGCGACACGGCGCAAGAAGCCGGCATCTCCCGCCGGATCACTCCACACATGCTGCGCCACACCGCGGCAACGCGCCTGCTGGAGAACGGCCTCGATATTCGCCTTGTCCAGAGGCTGCTCGGGCACCAGAGCATCTCAACCACGGAGATCTACACCGCGGTCACCGATACGAGCCTGAAGGCGGCCATCGGTCGGGCCGCTGCCCGCATGAAGGGAGGTCGATAACTACTAATTATCGGTGTCATGGAACGGCTCGCGGATGGTTGTGTCGATCAGGATCGGGAGCCGCTCGCCATTCTTGGCGGACCGCCGGTCCATGTCGGTCAATGGCCGACTTGGCCAAGGGCAGGGCGTATCGCCCAGCGGGGCCTGTTGAATGTTCTGCATTCGGGCAAATGGACCCTGTCTGGACGGTCATCGGTCATGCCGTCTCAGGAAAGGCTCTTTGCGGAAAGCTTCGCCGGCTTCGTAGGGCGTCGGTACGGCGTTTCCTGCAGTTCGGGGACCGCGGCGCTGACGATCGCCTTGCAGGCGCTGGGGATCGGACCGGGCGACGAGGTGGTGGTGCCCGGGCTAACCTGGGTCGCCTGCGCGTCCGCTGTGGTCAATCTCGGCGGCATCCCAGTGCTGGTCGACGTCGATCCCGATTCCCTCTGCGCGTCCATCGCGGCCATTGAGGCCGGGCTCGGTGCCAGGACCAGGGCCGTGCTGGGCGTCCATATGTACGCCTCGCGCGCCGACCTGCCGGCTCTCGAGACGCTCTGCGCCAGCCACAACTTGTCGTTGATCGAAGACGCCTCCCAGGCGCATGGAGCGACGATCGGTAACAGGCGCGCGGGAACATTCGGCAGCATTTCGATCTTCAGCTTTCAACAATCGAAACTCTTGACCGCCGGCGAGGGTGGTATCGCCGTCACCGACGACGACCGGCTTTTCCAGCGTATGCAGCAACTGAGAGCGGATGGGCGCGCCTATGCCGGACCGGCCCCGATGGCCCCGGCCTTCAGCGAACTGGTCGCTTGCGGCGAAATCCTCGGTCGCAACCTCTGCTTGTCGGAATTCCAGGCGGTCCTGCTGCAGGAGGGACTGGGGCGGCTCGATGTGGAGAATGCGCACCGGCTCCGGATGGCGACCGTGCTGGAAGAGGCCGTCGGCGGGTTGGGATGGGTCAGCGTGGTGCGGGACCGTTTGGACCCTCGCGACGGCGCGACATTTTATAAGATCCCGTTGCGCATCGAAGAAGAGCGCCTCCTGAGGATCGGCCCGGAGTTGCTTGCGCGGGCGTTGACCGCCGAACTCAGGCTGCCGGTGGAACCGCTCGACTGGCCCCTGAACCGGTCGCCGCTCTACCGGCCGGAAACCTCACCCCTGGTGGCGCGCAATGCCGATGCGGTCGAGCTTTTCCGACCAGGACGCTTCTCGCTGCCCCAGGCCGAAGCCGTCTGGCGTTCTTCCGTGGCCCTGCCGCACCCCTGCCTGATGGGCGGGGAAATCGACGTGCAGACCATCGCCACCGCACTGCGCAAGATCCACCGCAATGCCGATGCCCTCGAAGACCTGTCCCGGCGACCGAGCCACGGCGCCCAGGCGTTCCGCACGTGAGCGTCGCCATGACGGACCGCTGCGGAGCGCGGGAGACGGACGCCTGGTTCTCGGTCGTCGAGATCGAGGTGAGCCGACGCTGCAATCGGCGCTGCGGCTATTGCCCACAGGCATTCGATTGGTATCGTGGTCCGGAGCAGCGGATGGAGCGCGCCCTCTTCGACTCCATCATCGGGCAGCTTGCGGAGGTCGGCTTTTCCGGGCGTCTCGGCTTCCATCTCTACAACGAGCCATTGCTGCGCAAGGACCTCGATGTCCTGGTGGAGCATGCGCGCGGGCGTCTGCCGTTCGCCTACTTCGTTCTCTACACCAACGGTGACCTGCTCGACGACCGTCGCCATGGAAGGCTGCTTTCCGCCGGCATTGATCATTTCCTGGTCACACGCCACGATGGTGGCGACTTCCCCGAGCGGCCCTTCCAGACGGTGCAACGCCCTGGGGATTTCATGCTTTCAGGGCGTGGCGGAATCGTCGACGGCAACGACCGCGCCTGGACCCTGCCATGCTATGCCCCCGGCGAGATGATGACGATCCGCTACACGGGGCAGGTCGTGCTGTGTCACGAGGATGCCGCGTCGCGCCATGTGATGGGCGATCTGCGCGACACCCGTCTCGCCGATGTCTGGTTTTCGCGAGGCTTCCAGGATGTCCGCCGCCGGCTTGAGGCGGGCGACCGGGCCGGAGCCGGGGGCATCTGCACCGCGTGCGACAATCGCCTGCATCCCCTTCCCGATACGGGCATCTGACGGAGGGGCCATGACCAAGTCCCGCAGTCCATCGGCACCGCTCACCATCACCGTCCGCTCCGCTCTCGACCTCAGCCCCGAGGAACTCGCCGGCTGGGAAGCCATTCTTGCCGACGAACCGGTCTACGCCAGCCCGTTCTTCACGCCGGGATATGTCCGCCTCGTGGCGCAATGCGTGGATGGAGTGATGGTCGGCCTGATTTGGGAGAACGGCGCGCTCGTCGGCGTGTTCCCCTACGAGTTGGAGGGTCCCGGGAAGGCGCGGCCAGTGGGGTCCGTCTTCTGCGACTATCAGGCCGTCATCGCCCGGCGCGGGGTGGACTGGACGGTGGAGGGGCTGCTGGCAGGGCTGGGTCTGGAGCAATGGCGCTTTGATCATCTCTTGGCCGTGCAAACTCCATTTGCGCCTTACATACAACGGCGCGACGTATCCTGGTCCATCGACCTGTCGCAGGGTTTCGCCGTTTACGACACTTGGCTGCGCGATGGAAAGCATCGTCCGGTCGCCGAGACGCGCCGAAAGCTGCGTATGATGGAGCGTGAACTCGGCCCGGTGACCTTCGACGCCCATGTCGGCGACCATGATCTGTTGGACGGCCTGCTGGCCCGCAAATCCGCCCAGTGGGCGCGCAGCGGCTGGCCGGGTCGTTTCTCCACCTGTTGGGAGCACCGGCTGATGCACCGGCTGCTCGACACGCAGACGCCGGGATTTGCCGGCATGCTGTCGGTGCTCCGTGCTGCCGGACGGCCGCTCGCCATGCACATCGGGATGCGCTCGCGCGCGGTGTGGCATTACTGGACGACGGTCTATGACGATGGCTTCGCCCGCTATTCGCCGGGCAACGTGATGCTGGTCGAGATGATCAAGGCGGCACCGGGGCTGGGCCTCCACGAGATCGACCTCGGCAAGGAAGACTTCGAATACAAACGCCGCCTGCACACCCATGTGGTGCCGGTGGTGGAAGGCGTACTTTCCATCGCGGCACCATCCCGATCCCTTGTCGTCCCGGCAGAGTTCGGCGTCTCATGATTTCCTTTCCGGAGATAACGCCATGACTTCCCTTATCCCCGAGGCGCCCGTGCGCCTGGCAATCGCGGGGATCGGCAATTGCGCGAGCGCACTGGTGCAGGGCCTGTGCGCCTATGGGCATGACGGTGCCGCCGCGGAGGGCCTCATGCATGAGCGCATCGGCGGAATCTCCTGCGCCGACATAGAGGTGGTCGCCGCCTTCGACGTCGATGCGAGGAAGGTTGGCCGTCCACTCGGCGAGGCGCTGCTGGCGCTGCCCAACTGTGCCGCACGCTTCTGGTCCGGTCCGCTGCCGGGTGGCGTGACCGTGAGCATGGGGCCGGTGCTCGACGGGGTGGCCCCGCACATGATGGACTATCCGGACCATCTCGCCGTCCGCGAGGCGCAGGCCGAACCCGCCGATCTCGCGCGGACACTGCGCGATACCGGAACGGAGGTGCTGGTCAGCTATCTGCCGGTGGGGGCAGACCGTGCCACCGCCGCCTATGCCCAGGCTTGTCTGGATGCCGGATGCGCCCTGGTCAACTGCGTCCCGTCCTTTATCGCGAGCGATCCCAATTGGGCCGGGCGCTTCCAGGCCGCCGGACTTCCGGTCATCGGCGACGACGTCAAAAGCCAGTTGGGAGCCACCATCGTCCACCGCGTCCTGACACGCCTGTTCGCCGACCGGGGCATCGTGCTGGCTCACACCTATCAGTTGAACACCGGCGGCAACACTGACTTTCTGAACATGTTGGCGCGCGACCGCCTGACCTCGAAAAAGCGTTCGAAAACCCAGGCGGTCCAATCGCAACTTGACGTTCCCCTTGCGCCGGAGGACGTGCACATCGGCCCCTCGGATTATGTGCCGTGGCAGAAGGACAACAAGGTGTGCTTTCTGCGCATGGAAGGGCGCGGCTTCGGTGGTCAACCTGTCGAGGTCGAACTGCGCCTGTCGGTGCAGGACTCGCCGAACAGCGCCGGGGTGGTGATCGACGCCGTCCGTTGCGCCGCCCTCGCATTGCGCCGTGGCATTGCCGGTCCGCTGGAGGAGGTGAGCGCCTACTTGATGAAATCTCCGCCCGTGCAGCTCCCGGATGCCGTCGCCCGGGAGCGTTGCGAAGACTTCATTGCGCGTCTCGAAAGACCCTGAATCGAGGAGGAGTCCCTCATGCCGCTGCAGAAGATGAGCGTCGAAAGCTTCCTCAGGCATATCTGCAAAACGGAGCAATCCGGCCGCGATCATCCGCCGAAGCTCACATTTTTCCTGGGGGCTGGTTGCTCCATCAGCTCCGGCATCCAGGGGGCAGCCGGCTTGGCGCGCATGTGGTGGGACGGCATGGATGACGACCAGAGGCAGTTGGTGCCGGACTATTCCGACGAATGCGCAGGCGCGTTCTACAACAAGATTGTCGAGGCCAAGTTCGGCTTGAACGAAATGCTCAAGCAGCAGGAGCTGGCCCGCATCATGCGCGATGCCAGGCCCAGCTTCGGTTATATCGCCCTGGCCATACTCATCCACAAGAGCACGCAGTGGAGTTGCCGGGATGAACAGCTGTCGCCGGTCGTTCTCACGACCAACTTCGATGACTTGCTGGAACGGGCTTTTCTGATCCACACGCCGGTTGTGCCTGTGGTTGTGTCGCATGACGCGCTGATCGACTATTCGACCTCGTCTCGATGCATCATAAAGCTGCATGGCGATTATCGGTTTCTGCCATATACTGACGGCCCCTCAACAAAATCGCTCTCACCCGATGTTCAATCTCGTATTTCAAAAATTATACACAACAGTGATCTCATAATCATTGGATACAGCGGCCATGACTCCGGAGCCGCGTCCTTGATCGCCAGATGCATTCAGGAAAGGGATTTCTCTCGCATCTTCTGGATCAATCCGAATCCTCCAGGACCCGAGATGGAGGCAGCTTTTAAAGGCGCGACGGTCTATCATGTCGATTCCGTCACATTTGACGATCTGATGGCGAAAATTCTCAGGTTCACCGAGGTCCGACACCCATCACCTTGCCGCCTGATGGATCACATTGACAGCTATCACGATTATTTTTTCGAGAGGCTGCAAGACAAAAAGAGAAAAAATGAGGATGTCGTTCATTTGTCGAATCGGTTTCAGGATTGGTTCCACGTTCTGCATAAGGCGCTTGGATTTGCACGAGCTGGCGATCTTGATAATGCAAAATTGATAATAGAAAAAAGAATGCACATTTTCGCGGTGATAAGTCCTTTCAGAATGTACTGTGCACACATCTTCTTTGACCATAACATCGACCTTGATAAAGCAAATTTTCACTATCGATGGGCGCTGCGTCTCGATCAAGAAAATGCACGCGCTAACGCGATGTACGCTTCTTTCCTGATCCAACATCCTCAGTATATAAAATCCATTGGGCCGGAAGAATACCTTAACAGAGCGATCACGCTCAATCCAATGGACTACAATTCCATCGTTAATATTTCTGGATATTTGTTCTCAGCGGATAGAATAAAGGATGCCACCTATTGGCTCAAGCGCGCGCGCGGTTACCCTCTTTCGGATGTAAATTGCCTGGAGGCCGATTTTTATGAACTGGCGCACCTGTATGACAAAAGAAGGGCATCCGAACTCCTGCGACGGATCGGCAAGAACGTGAGGAACGGTGTGAGGCCGCACAACTATCGGTACGAGAACAATGTGAAGGCTGCTTTGTCCGCCTCTTCCTTCGGAAACGGCGGACACCCGCTTCACAACCTCATTCCTCAACTTGCAGCCGTGATGGAGGACAGGATGCCGGTGTCGGTTCTCGCATGGAACCAAACGTTCCGCGAGGCCTGCGGCGGCATCGCCGATCCCACCGCCGTGTGACCCGCCACGGTCAGAACCAGCAGACCACGGCGAGCTTCGTCGGTTTGTCGATGATCAGGCCGGGCGGCTTGCTCGGGACGCTGCGGATGATGTGGTGGTATCGCTCCGCGTGCTTCTGGATTTCAAGAAAGTCCTCGTCCCGGTTCCAGCAGTAGGGGTGGAAGCCGCGAAGCCTGCCGAGCGTCTCCCGGATTCGGGCATCCACTTCCAACTGGGCCTTGATGACATTGGCCAGGATGACCGGCCCAGGACTGATCACGGCGTCGTCGCCCATGAAGCCGAGGCCTTCTCCCATCATGCTGTCCACCGCCGAACGCAGTGATTTCACGGCCTGCGTGTCCTCACCCCGGCGTTTGGCGATCACGGCGTCCAGATTGTGGAGCTGCCAATGGATGTAGCCGATGGCATTGTCGATACAGGAGGCTTTGCCGTCGTCACTGAAAGCCTGCGCGGCATCGAAGAACGCCGTGGCGTTGGCGTTGGTGGTGCCCGGCGCTTCCGCCGCCACGCCCTGCAGATAGGCGATGGTGGCTTGCAACAAGTGAAGGCGCGGCAGGATCGAACGATATCTCGCATTTCTGCATTGCTCCACCAGCCGGGCAATGACCGTTGCCTGGCAACGCAGCCACTTCCGGTGATCCCCGGCGTTGCGACCGGCTCCGCCGAGGCCCCGTGCCTTGAGTTTGCAGGCGATGAGACTGGCGATTCCGTGCCGCTTGTGCCGCTCCGTGCGGCCCTTGCAACTGGCCCGGAACCCCATGCGGTTGAGCTCGAGGCAGTGGTCGGGGTTGGGAAGGAAGAACCGCAATGCCTCGTCGCCCAAGCCCATGCCAAACAGTTCCTGGGCGCGGCCCCGCTCCGCCTCCGCCCGGCCGGCGGACGTGCCAATAGCCTCGGCATCGCATGCCAACGCCGCCTCTTCGGCTATGCGGCCATGCAGCTCGGCCAGGTTGCGAAAGTTGGTGTAGGTGTGGAGGAGCCGCAATGCGTTGTGGATCTCGAACGACAGCCGCTGGTCACTCCGTATCTCGGGAAGAACGCGCACCAGGATCTGAAGCTCATGATACCGTCGAAGCGCCTCGCCCGACTGGCCCGCGTCCATCAGGACGTGCGCGGTCAGGGTGTCGAGCCAGAACCGGCACCATTCCCCTTCGGGACCGGTGAGGCAATTGCCGTCGAGCAGCCGCTTCCCGAACCGATCCGCGAGCAGAGCATAGGGCAACGCCTTGTGGAATGCGCCGATGTAGGCCTTCGCGGGGATCAGCCGGGAGAGAAGCCGGGGGACGGGGTCGGACCCGGTCCGCACCAGCCGGATCGCGTAATCGATCGCATCGTAGTAGTCGGTGGGGATGGTTATGGTGGAGAAGCTTTCTATCCGGCGCACGGTATCCAGCATCGGGGCAAAGCGCTGGTAGGCCGTCTCGCGGTCGTCAGCCAACACCGCCACGGCTCCCTGGACCAGCGGTGGAAGCGCATCGAACAGCGGCCGATCGTGGCGGAGCCGTCGTGCGGTTGCCGGAAAACGCGCGAGGATGGCCGCGATCTCGGATGAGGATGCGGGAACCTCCTGGATGGTGTCGCGCAACAGGTTGCTGAAGAACAGCAGGATCGACTCATGGCTCCATGCCAGCGCCGGTCCGGGGGCCGGGGCCGATTCGCGGCTTGCCATCGGCGGCTCCGCCAGCAGCCGCCGACGTTTCAGCTCCTCTCGCACGGCCGCCGCTTGGGGGGATGTGGACGGTCCGCAGACCTCGGCCGGTGGATTGGTCCCAAAGAAGGTCGCCGCCAGCAGCGCCTCCTGGGCCTCCCTGCCATGGGTCCAGTGGCCCAGCAGCTGGAAGCGCTTTGCGTAGAGCCGCTTCATCGAGGTTGGAAGTTCCTGGAGCCGTGCCAGGAACGAGGGCGGGTGGGTTATCGACAGGGTTCCGCTGGACGCGATGCTGATGAGGGTGGCATCCAGCAGATACTCCATGCATTGGATGATGGCGTTCGGCGTAGTGCCTGAAAGCGCGAGGATGCGGGCGGTGGCGGTCTCGTCGATTCCCTCGATCAGGGTCCGCACCAACTCGCCCGGCTCATGGTCTTTCAGCGCCTCGACCCGACAGACAGTGGCGCCGGTCGACGCAAGGATGGTTTCCATTTCCAGGTAGGAGGCGTTCGCGAAACTGTCGTCGTTACGGCCGGCAAGGAGGAGGACATAGCGGCTGTCGGCGCACGCCTTCTTCAGGGCGATCCGCCGCAGCAGCCGGCACAGACGCCTCGAGGCGTTGTGCATGTCCTCGACGATGAGGACGGGAGTCAGATAGGACAAGCGATAGGATGCGTCCGCCGGTTCGGCTTCGAGGCCGAGCAGAATATGCTCCAGGCAGGTGGCTCTCGTCAGCCAGTGCGGCTCCATGCCTGCGGAATAGAGATTGGAAAGCTGGCTGCGCAACGTCTCGACTGCGGCCCCGGCCACGGTACCGTCGGTGGCGACGGTGCAGCGGCAAAACAGCAAGGCGTCGCCTCGATATTTCTCCATTGCCTCGCTGATGATCCGGCTCTTGCCCACACCCGCCTCACCGCCGATCAGGACGATCGTTCGACCGGCTTCCTTCTCAGCGGCGGAACTCATGCATTCCAGAACCTGATCCCGCGCTTTGATATGCCCCTTCCCGATGAACGGGGATCGGTAGATGATCTGTGCGGACGTTTTGCTCCTGTACAGGACGCGCCTGATTTGCCGGCCCGACGCGCACTGCAGCCCCAGGGTCGCGATGGCCTTCAGCAGGTCATGAGGGCGGTCGCGTCTGTCGGTCCGTGGTTCCTGCGAGCCTTGTGCCCGCCGGACGATGAGCCGGGCACAGAACCGGAAGCTGCGGGACGAGAAGGGGGCGATCACCTCCGGCCGGACGCCGATGGGCTGCGCCGCCAGGAAACTGGCAACATCGACGGAAACCCGGTCCAGCCTGTCGCCTTCGACTACCGACCATCGGCTGTCCGTCTGGACGCACAGCTCCACGGAGCGCGGCATATTTGTCCGGTTGTATAAGCTCAAGAAGATGTTTGCGATTTCCGGATCGCCGCTTGGCTCGACATACCTGTCGTAAGCGATGCCGTCCAGGAGGGTACGGACAGGACCGTAGTATGGAATATCGGTCGGCCACGACAAGCCGGCGTCTGCAAGAAAAGCACGCAGGGTTTGCCCATCCACAATGGTGAGCTGCATCCTGTCTTCTCGGTCAAAGCAATTATGAGCGGTCCAGTGCGCGCTCGTTGGCATGTATCCATTTGTAATTACGGCGATTCCCTGGAACTTTCCATGGATCTGGGAAAGATTCGGGGCGATGCGATCGTGTTCGATGTTACCCCGTTGCGTCTGCGTGAACTTCACTTCTATGGCATAGCGAGAATTTGGTTTCAGTGGGATTCCAAAGAAGGAACATCCGTCCGCAATTGTTTCCCTGGTTGCAAGTTCCAAATCCCGTCCGCCATCGAACAGCGCCTTGTGTGTCGTTTCCCCGCCACGCCGCTCCACCGGCTTGACGGTGCAACCGTGCTCCCTGAACCGCCAAATCAACACACCGCGAACGAACTGCTCGAACCTTGCGGCCTGCAGACGCATATCCTTATCCATGATAACCAGCACTCGAACACGAGTAGAATAATTAGTAGTTATCTAACGAAGTCGGTGGGGTTTGCCTGCCGGGCGACATAAGTCGAGCGACCGGAGAACCTTCGATACGAAAGGAATATAACAAATGCAACCCCGAGTCCAGATTCATGAAGCGCATGCGCCGGTATGTTGATGGCGAGCCAATACATTGTCTTCTTGGGATTGTGCGGCGTTGCAGAGTCGATGAGCGTTTCTGAAATTGGCTCCAGTGTTTTGGAAAAACTATTTTTGTACGAATGAAGTGTCGGCCGAGTTTGAAAGGCATTCAGTATCTGTTTGTAGGCGTCAGGCGCAGATATCCCGAGTGGTCAGCCGCAGACGCCTGGACAGGATGGAGACGAGCGCGATCTTGACGAAGGCGATGAGGTGGGCCTTGGTTTGATCGACGATGACGTTCAATCGGAGGTAGCGGAAGGGCAAAGACAGTGAGCGTTCCACCACCCGTGCGATCTTGGTGGCGATGAACACGCCGTTGCGGCCGCGGACCAGCTGCTTCACGCCGATCCCCCAACCTGCTGGACCGAAACTCTGCGCCCGCCGCTCCGAAGCAGGTCTGGCTTACCGACATCACCTGGATACCGTCGGCGATTGTCGAGCCTTCATCCAGCAGGGGAGGGCTCCGCATGTGTCTGCATCCGGCCCCGGTTGGCGGGGATCCCATCGAGACGACTCGTGCTGCCTGTGCCACTTTTCCCAAAGGAGCGGTGTTCATGGGGCTGCGTGACGAGTTCAGTGCCCTTTACCGTGACGAGGATTTCCAATCCTTCTATCCGAACCGTGGGCAACCGTGTCTGGCGCCCTGGCGGTCGGCACCGATCACGATCTTCCAGTTCGTGGAGAACCTGAGCGGTGAGCAGTTGGCGGGATCGCGCCGTCCCATTGGAGGGGCCGGTACGCAGAGTGTCGAGTTGGCAAGCCCGCGCGGGGCAGGGTTGCGGCCTGTCCCATTTCGTGATCGATTGGGAGCATGAGCAGGGCAAGGCGTCCGTCACTTGGCGCCTTGGCCGTGCCGAGGTGGACAAGCCACGGATCAACGCCGTGTTCAGTCGTTCCGATTGTCGAGCCCATCCCCTCCGCACGCCGGTGAAGGAGGCGTGCCGGAATGTGTTCTTCCATCCTCGCGAAGAGTGTGAGGCGCTCAATGCCGCCTGGGCGCGGATGGACGATCCGGTTTGGAAGGAGCGCTATCACGTCCGGGCCGGCGTGGAGGGCACGCTCTCGCAGGGTTTCATAATGCGCCGATGCCGCGACATCGAACCGGCGAAAACGGCGCTCCAGCAGGCCTTCATCGTGACCGCAATGAACGTCGCGTGGATCGTGCGTTGGCTGGACGGCCAACCACGCGCCAAGACGCGGGTGACCCAGTTTCAGGTGACGCCTGACAATCACGAGGCATCGCCATGGCAAACCCGGTACCCGCACCCCTTCCCGCCACCGTGGACTTGACGGTGCCTGCCGGACTTGTGAACCGGTTCCCAAGCGAGGAGGCGGTCCTGAAACGCGCAAATTCGAACTTCCGTGCCGTCACCCCAAAATGCGGAAGAACCGGTTCCGGGTGACGCTCACCGCGCGGCTCAATGGCGGCCGCCGCCGAGGTAGCTGCTCAGCACCTCCGGGTCGTCGGCGACCTTCGAGCCGTGGGTCTGGAAGGCGATCGCTCCGTTGGCGAGCACGTAGGTGGTTCCGGCAACCGCGGCCGGGACGCCGATGTTCTGCTCGATGAGGAAAATGGTCATGCCCTCCTCGTTGAGCCGCCGGATCACCTCGATCATCTCCTGGACCAGCCGCGGGGACAGGCCGTGCGAGGGCTCGTCCATCAGCAGGATTCGCGGCCGCGCCATCAGCGCGCGTCCGATCGCCACCATCTGCTGCTCGCCGCCGCTCATGGTGCCCGCCGGCACGGTCCGCCGCTCGCGCAGGCGGGGGAAGAAGTCGTAGACGCGCTCCAGGTCGGCGGCGATGCCGGCCTTGTCGTGGCGCGCCGCGGCGCCGAGGGCGAGGTTGTCGGCGACCGTCATGCTCGGCCAGACGAAGCGGCCCTGCGGCACCTGGATCACGCCCTTGGTGACGATGTCGTGCGGGTGCAGGCCGGCGATCGGCCGCTCGTCGAACTCCACCGCGCCGCCACGCGGCTTGACCAAGCCGCTCAGCGCCTTCAGCAGCGTCGTCTTGCCGGCGCCGTTGCCGCCGAGCAGCGCGACGACCTCGCCGCGCGGGACCGAGAAGGAGACGTCGCGCAGGACCTCGCTGAGGCCGTACCAGACGCTAAGGTTACGCACGGTCAGCATCGGGGCTCTTTCCAAGATAGGCTTCCTTGACGAACGGGTCGGCGAGGATGACGTCCGGTGTGCCGTCGGCGATCTTCCGGCCCGAGTTCAGAACGGTGATGCGGTCGCACACGCCCATCACCAGGCGGATGACGTGCTCCACCATGATGATGGTGATGCCACGCTTGTCGCGGATGCGGCGCAGCAGTTCGTCCAGCTCTGCGACGCGCGGCGGGCTGAGGCCGACCGCCGGCTCGTCCAGCAGCAGCACCTTGGGCTCGGCGACCAGCGAGCGGGCGATCTCCACCAGCCGCTGCTGGCCGAACGACAGCGACGCGCCGTCGCGTTCGGCGAAGGACAGCATCCCGACGAAGGCCAGCGCCTCGCGCGCCCGCTCGCGGGCCTGCCGCTCCTCGCGCAGCACGCCGGGCAGGCCGACGGCGGCGGCCAGAACCGAGGCGCGCAGTCCCTGGTGCATCCCCGCCATGACGTTCTCCAGCACCGTCATCCCCTTGAAGAGGAGCGACGTCTGGAAGGTGCGCCCGACGCCGCGGGCGGCCACCTCGCTGGCCTTGAGGCGGGTGAGCGGCTGGCCGTCCAGGCGGATTTCGCCCTCGGTCGGACGCACCAGGCCGGAGATCACGTTGAGCAGGGTCGTCTTGCCGGCGCCGTTCGGGCCGATGATGCCGCGGATCTCGCCGGCCGGCACCGCGATGTCCACGTCGCTGAGCGCGGCGAGACCGCCGAACGACAGCGACAGGCGTTCGATGCTGAGTTCGGCCATCAGTCGTCCCCCCCTCGGCTGTGCGGTTCCGTCCACCCCGGCAGCCAGCGCCGCAGCGCCTGCACGAGGCCGCCCGGCGCGAACAGCAGCATGCCCAGCAGCAGCAGGCCGAGGCCGATCTCCTGCAGATCCTGCATGCCGCGCAGCCCTTCCTGCATGCCGATCAGCAGCACGGCGGCGATCGCCGACCCGGCGATCGAGCCGAGGCCGCCGACGACGACCATGCAGAACTGCAGGACGATCTGGAACAGGTTGAAGGATTCCGGCACCACCACGTTCAGCAGGCCGGCGAACAGGCCGCCCGCCACCCCGGCGTAGACGGCGGTCAGCGTGTAGGCGACGATCTTGGTGCGGGTGATGTCCACGGCGATGGATTCCGCCGCCACCTCGCTCTCGCGCAGGGCCACCAGGGCGCGGCCGATGCGCGACCGCATGACGCCGTACGCCGCGGCCACCAGCAGGACGGCGAGGACGAGGCTCAGATAGTAGATGCCCGTGGTGGTGCGCAGGCCGAGCGCCGTGAAGTCGACCGGCGCCATGACGAAGCCCGCCGTGCCGTGGGTCACCGAGTCCCAGTGCACGAAGGTCCACAACGCGAACTGCGCGAAGGCGATGGTGGCAAGCGCCAGATAGAGCCCGCGCAGGCGCAGCGCCGGCAGCGCGACCGCCAGCCCGATGGCCACGGTGATGGCGGTGCCGGCGGGCAGGGCCAGCCAGAAGGGCAGGCCGGCGTCGAGGCGCAGCAGGCCGGTGGCGTAGGCACCGACGCCGAACAGGGCGCCGTTGGCGAAGGAGAGCTGCCCGGCGAGGCCGAGCAGGATGTTCAGGCCGACGGCCAGGATCACGTAGATGAGCGCCAGGTTGCCGACATAGACCTGATAGGGGTTGGCCACCAGCGGCAGCACGGCGAACAGCAGGACGCCGACGGCGAGCGCCGGGCGCCGGCCGACCAGCCGGCCGAGGTTGCGGCGCCTGAGGGCGCGGGGCGCCGAGGGTTCGGCCGAGGGATCGTTGGACAGGGTGACCATCGCGTTACACCTCCCGTCGGGCGCGCGCGCCCAGCAGGCCGGTCGGCCGGAACACCAGCACGGCCAGGATGATGATGAAGGCCGAGACGTCCTGGATGCTGCTGGCGATGTAGGTGCCGGCGAGCGCTTCGAGGATGCCGACCAGGAGCCCGCCGATGACCGCGCCGGTCATGCTGCCCAGCCCGCCCAGGATGGTGGCGGCGAACGCCTTCAGCAGCAGGCTGAGCCCGATGTCCGGGGTGAGCAGGGTGAGCGGCGCCACGAAGACCGCGGCCACCCCGGCGAGCGCCGCCCCGGCGCCCCAGGTCAGCATGTAGACGCGCTCGACGCGGATGCCGACGAGGTAGGCGGCGTGCGCGTTCTCGGCGGTGGCCTGCATCATCTTGCCGGCCCGCGTCCGGGTGAAGAACAGGGTCAGCAGCAACATGCACACCGCCACGCTGGCGATGACCACGAGCTGCTGCGGGAACACGGCGACGCCGCCGATGAGGACCGGGGCCGGGCTGACCAGCGGCGGAAAGGGCACCACCTCGCCCTGGCCGCCCCAGAAGTGGCGGCCGATCCCCTTCAGCACGAAGGACAGCCCGACCGTCGCCATGACCATGGCGATCGGCGGCGCCTTGATCAGCGGCTGGTAGACGACGCGGTCGGTGAGCACGCCCAGCACGAACGAGCCGGCCACCGCGCCCAGCAGCGCCACGATGTAGGGCAACTCCCACATCACATGCAGGGTGAAGGCGAGGAAGCCGCCGATCATGAACAGCTCGCCGTGCGAGAAGTTGATGTGTCCGGTGGTCCGGTAGCAGAGCACGAGGCCGACCGCGACGAGCGCGTAGAGCGCGCCGCTGGTGATCCCCGAGGACAAGGCGTAGGCGAGCAGCACCGCCGGGCTCCTTTCTCTGGAGGGCTGCGCCGGTCCCCTTGGGGAGCCGGCGCAGGGGATGCGGAATCAGCGGGTCGGCTTGGTGACGCCGATGCCGGTGACGCGGCCGTCCTGGAAGGCGAAGATGCCCAGCGCCTTGTGGCACTGATGGTCGGTGGGCTTGCACTCCAGCGGACCGGCGTAGGTGTCGGTCTTCACCGTCAAGTTCGACATGACCTGGAGGATCTTCTCCCGCGTCGGCTCCGGACCGGCCTGCTTGAGCGCCTCGACCGCGAACTGCCCGGCGGAGATGCCGTACATGTGCAGGACGTTGAAGCGGTCGCCGAACCGCTTTTCGACGATGCCCTTCCACTTCGCCACCTGCGGGTCGTCGACGCCGTAGCCGGCGGCGGTGACGGCGCGGAGATTCTTCACGGAATCGGGCGAGCCGACGCCCTTGGCCAGCACGTCGATCTCGCCGAGCGGCGATCCCCCGACCATCAGCGGCTGGAGCCCCACCTTGTAGGCGTCGCGCAGGAACGGCACCGCCGCCTTGGGGAACAGCAGCAGCAGCACGGCGTCCGGCTTGGTGGCCTGGATCTGCAGGACGGTGGGCGTGGTGTCGGTCGGCTCGACGGCGATCTCCTGGATGGAAACCGGCTCGATGCCCTTGGCCTTGAAGGCCTCCTTCATCGGATCGAGGCGCGCCTTGCCCCAGGCGTCCGGCTGCCAGACCACGGCGATGCGCTTCTTGCCCTGGTCGAGGGCGAGTTGGAGCTGGCCGTAGACCTCCATCCAGGCGGCCGACATGGTCGTGAAGACGTACGGGTTGACCGGTTCGGTCAGGGAGTCGGCGGTGGAGGCGACGATCACCCAGGGGATCTTCGCCTCGATGACCTCGGGCTTCTGCGCGATGGCGGCGTTGGAGCAGCCGCCGCCGACGATCATGAAGGGCTTCTCCTCGTGGATCAGCTTCTTGACCGCGCCGACGCCCCGGCTGGGAAGGCACTCGTCGTCCTGCTTGGTATAGACGATCTTACGGCCATGGATGCCGCCGGCGGCGTTGGCCTCCTCGAACACCGCCTGCACCCCGTTGAGCTGCGGGATGATGAGCCCGGCGGAGGGGCCGGTGAGCCCGCCCATGCCGCCGATGACGATGGTGTCGGCGGTGACGCCGGTCTCGGCCAAGGCGGCCGGCGCCGCCATCAGCGACAGGGCTGCGACCGACGCCAAGCCGGTCATCGTGGCCAAGCCGGTCATCGTGAGCGTGCGCATGTGCCTTCCTCCCATTTCGTTGGCCCTTTTCCGGGCGCTGTCCTGTGTGCGGTCCTGCCGCGTCGTCGTCCGGTTCCGTTCAGGCGCTGCGGTTGCTGGCCCCTCCGTCCACCGTCACGATGGTGCCGCTGACGTAGCCGGCCCGCGGCGAGGCCAGGAACGTCACCACGTCGGCCACCTCGCGCGGGGTGCCCATCCGTCCGAACGGCAGGCCGAGGGCGCTTTCCACCTCCGGCCAGCGCTCGGCGTCGCCGTGCCTCTGCGCGCTGAAGGTCCGCATCATCGTCACGGCGCGGTCGGTGGCGGTCATGCCGGGGTTGACGCCGACCACCCGCAACCCGGCGTCCGGCGCCCGCGCGCCGAGCGCCCGTGTGAAGGCCATCAGGGCGGCGTTGCCGGTGGTGCCGGCGATGTAGGCGGCGTTGGGCCGTTCGCCGGCGGTGCCGATGACGTTGACGATGACGCCGCGGCCGCGCTCGCTCATGGCGGCGTAGAACAGCCGGCACAGCGCGATGTAGCCGAACACCTTCAGCTCCCAGGCACCGCGCCACACCTCGTCGGAGACCTCGCCGATCTCGCCGCCCGGAATGGCGCCGGCGTTGTTGACCAGGATGTCGGCGCCGGCCCAGTCCGCCGCCAGGGCCTGCCGGGCCCGCTCGTCGGCCATGTCCGTGGGCACCGCCGCCGCCGCGACGCCGAAGCGCGCCGACAGGGTTGCCGCCAGCTCCTCCAGTTCCGCGGACCCGCGGGCCACCAGCGTGACGTCGCAGCCTTCCCCGGCGAGGGATTCGGCGACGGCGCGGCCGATGCCCTTGCTGGCCCCGGTGACCACCGCGCGCTTGCCTTTCAGGTCGAGATCCATGTCAGTCCTTCCATGTCCGTCCTTCCATGCCCGTCCTCCCCTCACGCCACTTGGTAGCCGGTCGTGCCCGTTTCCCCGTGTTCGGGCGGCCGCCACGCGGTGTCGACCTGCGGCCGGCGGACATGCTCGGGGCGCGCCTGCGCGAAGGCCGCGGCCGCTTCCAGCGCGTGGTCGTCGCGCAGGCGCCGGCCGACGATCTGGACGCCCACCGGCAGTCCCGCGGAGGTGAAGCCGCAAGGGACCGCCACCACCGGCAGCCCGGTGACGGAGAAGGCGTAGGTGCCGAGGAACACGTCGTAGAAGCGCTCCAGCGGCCGTCCGGCGATCTCGGTCGGCAAGGGCCGGTCGAGGTCGAACGCGGCGATCCCCACCGAGGGGGCGATGATGTGGTCGAAACGCTCCAGCACCCGCCGCACCCGGTGCCAGTAGTCGCCGCGCAGCCGTTCCGCCGCGGCCACCTCGCGCACCGAGCGCTTGAGCGCGTCCTCGATCTGGTTGACCAGCGGCACCGTCATCTCCGCCCGGTGGCGGTCGAGCAGGTCCGCATAGCGCCCGACCATGCCGAACGCCCGCGTCCCCATGACGATCTCGCGCAGGCCGCTCACGTCGAGGGAGCCGCTCTCCACGACGCAGCCGAGGTCTTCGAAGGCGAGGGCGGCGGCGCGCGACAGCCGCGCCACTTCCGGGTCGGTGGGCACCAGCCCGTCGAAATCCTCGACGTAGAGGATCCGCCGGCCGCGCACGGAGTGGGTGCGCCGGGCGGCGGCGGCGAGGTCCATGCCGTCGTCGGGCAGCGACGCGGGGTCGCGGTCGTCCGGCCCGGCCATCGCGGCGAGCATCAGCCCGGCGTCCTCGACGTTGCGGGTCAGCGGGCCCTGGACATGCTCGACCAGGGTGTCCCAGGCGAAGGCGCTGGGATAGACCGGGACGCGGCCCGGCGTCGGGCGGACGCCGACGATGCCGTTGAAGGCGGCCGGCACGCGGATCGAGCCGCCGAGGTCGGTGCCGATGCCGATCGGCGCCATGCCGGCGGCGACGGCGGCGCCCGTCCCGCCGCTCGACCCGCCGGAGGTCGCGTCGAGGCGCCAGGGGTTGCGCGTCGTGCCGAACAGCGCGTTGGTGGTGTTGACGTCGTGCGCGAACTCCGGCGCGTTGGTCTTGCCGAGCAGCACCGCGCCGGCCCGGCGCAACCGCTCCACGGCCACCGCGTCCTCGGCGGGCACGAAGTCCCGGCGCAGCCGCGAGCCGTAGGTGGTGCGCAGGCCGGCGGTGTCGACGTTGTCCTTGACGACGAAGGGCACGCCCTCCAGCCGCCGCGGCGCGGCGCCGGAGGCCAAGCGGGCGTCGCAGGCGTCGGCCTCGGCGAGCAGCGCCGGGTTGAGGGTGCACACGGCGTTGACCACGCCGTTCACCGCCTCGGTGCGGGCGAGGAACACCTCGGCCACGCTGCGGGCCGACATCTGGCGGTTGCCCACCGCCCGCGCCAGCTCCGCCGCGCCCATGGTCAGGATGTCGTCCATCGCCGTCACCTCCGCGTCCAGGTGCTGGCGTCCATGGTCAGGAGGCGGCGGCGGAACCGCCAAGTGCCGCTGTCGAGCACGATGTCGTCCTCGTACACCCCGCAGTCGCCGATGGCCGGCAGTTCGCCCGATGGGCCGTTGAAGGCCATCAAGTAGCAGCGGCCGCGCACCGTACCGTCGCCGCGCCGTTCCAGCAGCAGGTTGCCGTTCCAGTGCCGCCGGTAGCCCTGCCGGGTGGCGAGGTCACGCACCTTGTGCCCGTGCAGCGCGGCCCGGCCGGCGATGCGCAGCTCGTGCGGCATCAGCTCCAACACCCCGTCCGCCGTGAAGCAGTCGGCGTAGCCGTCGGGGTCGCCAAGGTCGCTGCACAGGTTGTACCGGCTGTACAGACTGCCGATCTCGAAGGCCTCCTGGGCCGAAAGCTCGCTCATCCGGATGTCCCTCTCCCGTTGTTCGTTCAGACCCCGCGGAACCTGGGCTCACGCTTCTCCTTGAACGCCGCCTGACCCTCGCGGTAGTCGTCGCTGCCCTGGCAGGCCCGCACCAGCGCATCGACAGCGGCGGTGTCGCGCTCCGCCGCCGGCCGTGCCAGCTCGACCAGGGCGCGCTTGACCGCGCGCAGGGTGAGCGGGGCGTTGCCGCCGATGGCGGTCACCAGATCCTCCACCGCCGCGTCGGCCGCGTCGGCGCCGAACAGGCGTCCGACGAGGCCCAAGCGGAGTGCCTCCTCCGCATCGACCGTGCGGGCGGTGAACAGCAGGTCGGCCGTCGCCGACGCGCCAAGGCGCGCCGCCACCAGTTCGACGTTGGAGAAGGTGTAGCCCAGGCCCAGCCGCGCCGCAGGGATGCGGAAGCGGGCGTCCGCGGCGGCGACGCGGAGGTCGCAGCTCAAGGCGATGCCGACGCCGCCGCCGAAGCAGGCGCCCCGGACATAGGCGACGGTCGGCTTTCCGGCGGCGAACAGCGCCGCCTGCGCCGCCTCGACCGCGGCGTCGTAGAGCCGCCCCTCGGCCTCGCCGCTGCGCTTCTCGGAGAATTGCGAGATGTCGGCGCCGGCGCAGAAGGCGGCGTCGCCGGCCCCGCGCAGCAGGATGACGCGCACCTCCGGGTCCGCCTCGGCGCGGCGCACCAGCTCCGGCAGCGCCGACCACATGTCGAGCGTCATCGCGTTGCGGCGCGCCGGGTTGTCGATGGTCAGCCGGGCGACCGGGCCGGTGGTCCGGTAGCGGAGCGACGGCGCATCCATCAGATCACCCTCCGGCTGCGGAAATCGGCGACTTCCTGCGGCGTGTAGCCGAGGCCGCCGAGGATGTCGTCGGTGTGCGCACCGGCCTCCGGCGTGGGGGCGGCGATGCCGGCCGGGGTGCGCGACAGCACCACCGGCTGGCCGACCAGCCGGATGGCGCCGCGGCGCGGGTGCTCCACCGGCACCGCCATGCCCAGATGCTCGACCTGCGGGTCGGCGAACACCTCGTCCATCCGGTTGACCGGCCCGGCCGGCACGCCGTGCGCGGTGAAGGCGTCCAGCCACTCGCGCGATGGGCGCTCCGCCAGGATGGCGCCGAGTTCAGCGTTGAGCCGCGGCCGGTTGGCCAGACGGTCGGGTTCGCTGCGGAACTCGGGCCGTTCGGCGAGGGCCGGATGCCCAATGGCGCGGCACAGGCGCCGCCACAGATCCTCGCCGGAGGCGCCGATGTTGATGAAGCCGTCCGCCGTCCGGTACAGACCCATGGGAGTCGAGGTGGGGTGGTCGTTGCCCGCCTGCTCCGGCACCACGCCGTCGATCAGGTAGCGGGCGGCCTGGAAGTCGAGCAGGGCGATCTGGCTCTGCAGCAGCGACGTCTGCACCCACTGCCCCTCTCCAGAGTTTCCGCGCTCGGCCAGCGCGATCAGGATGCCGACGACGGCGTAGAGGCCGGAGGCGCTGTCGGCGATGGCGACGCCGGCGCGCACCGGCCCCTGGCCGGGCAGCCCGGTGAGCCACATCAGCCCGCCCATGCCCTGGGCGATCTGGTCGAAACCGCCCCGGTCGCGGTACGGGCCGGTCTGCCCGAAGCCGGAGATGGAGGCCAGGACGATGCGCGGGTTGATCGCCCGCAGCGTCTCGTAGTCCATGCCCAGGCGGTGCTTGACGTCGGGGCGGTAGTTCTCGACCACGACGTCCGCGGTGCGGACGAGGCGGCCGAGGATGGCCTTGCCCTCGGGCGTCTTGAGGTTGAGCGACAGCGAGCGCTTGTTGCGGTGGAGATTCTGCATGTCGTAGCCGTCGCGCGGCCCGTTCATGCCATCGTTCGGATCGGCCCCGGCCGGCGCCTCGATCTTGATCACGTCGGCGCCGAAGTCGGCGAGGACGCGGCAGCAGGTCGGACCGGCCCGCACCCGCGTCAGGTCCAGCACGCGGAGGTTCGCCAAGGCGTCCGACGCCATCGGACGGCCCGGTGCCGGCCCGCTGCTGACTCGTTCATGGGGTGTGCTCGACGCGGCCATGTGTGATCGCCCTCGTTTCCATCCCTGCCCGTGCACCCGGCCCTTGCTTGAGGCTCCAGGTGCGCTCTGGAAGAAACGGTATCATTTGTTTGCTTCGCAAACGAATTAGATTTCCCTGTAGTCAGCCTTCGCGGAATTCGAAGGCGGAAGCGCCGTTGCGCCGGTGTCGGGGCTGCTGCACACTGGTTGCCTGCGGAATCGGACAAGGCGGCCCGTCGAAAGCCGCCGCCGGGATCCTCAAGCGGGAAGGGGCGGTGGATGGTGCGGCACGATGTCCAGACGTTGCTGCTGTTCCTGCGGGTGTGCGAGACGAAGAGCATCACGCGCGCCGCCAGCCAGTCGAACCTCGCCCTGTCGGCGGCGAGCCGGCGCATGAAGCTCCTGGAGGACGGTTGCGGCACCGCGCTGCTGCACCGGCTGCCCTACGGCGTGGAGCCGACCCCGGCGGGGCTGGCGGTGCTGCGCTACGCGCGCGGGGTGTTGGCGATGAACCAGCAGCTCGACGCCGAAATGGCCGACTACCGTGCCGGCGTGCGGGGGTCCGTGCGGGTGTTCGCCAGCAGCTCGGCGCTGGTGCAGCGGCTGGCCGGCGACCTGTCCGCCTTCGCCCGCGCCTTCCCCTCGATCCGCCTGGAGCTGCACGAGCGTCCGAGCGTCGAGATCGTCGAGGCTCTCTACCAGAAGGAAACCGACATCGGCATCATCGTGCGGGGTGGCGAGTTGTGGCAACTGCGCACCCGGATGTACGCCGAAGACCGCCTCGCCATCGTCGTGCCGTCCGACCATCCGCTGGCGCACGGCGGCCCGGTCGCCTTCGCGTCGGTTCTCAAGGAGGAGGTCGTCACGCTCGACCAGGCGACCGCCGTGCACCGGCTGGTGGCCGATCAGGCGCGCCGCAGCGGGCAGACCCTGCGGGTGCGGGTGCAAGTCCGCAGTTTCGAGGCGATGTGCCAGATGGTGCGGCACGGGCTGGGGCTGGGCATCCTGCCGGAACTGGCGGCGCAGCCGTTGGTCGCCGCTTTCGGGCTGACGCTCTTGCTGCTCGACGAGCCGTGGGCACGGCGCGAACTGGCCATCTGCACCCGCGCGGGGGACGAGTTGGACGCGTCGGCGCAGCGACTGATCGACTTCCTGGTGACGTGCACCGGGGCCGCGGGCCGCTGACGCTGCCCGGTCGGTCGATGCGGGATTCCGCAGGCGTTGTTCAGATATCGGCTTTTCCGGTGTTCGTCGCCGAATCTCAAATTCGTCTTCAATTGCCGCGGATGCGGATGAACACCTTGTCCAGCAACCACTCGTCGCACGGCCGGTGGCGCCAAGTGCGATACGCGCGAAAAGAGGCGACCGACCGGATCCAGAGCTTGCGTGCTTGGGCGCCTCTTCGCATTTTGGAAGCGCCGATCAACCATTGGTAGGGCTGGAACCGTGTCCTGTTCCGAGCCGCCCAGCGGGATGGACGCAAATTTTTTGCATTACGACAATATTCTGCAATTTTTGACATAACGCTCCGTCGATTGAACACGCAATATGCAATCTGGTAGATAGAAATGAATAGACAATCATTCTATGGCGAAACAATCCTAGGGCGAATGCGGTAGGCCGGTTGCCCCGGGCGATGGAAACAAGCAGGGGCGCAAGCGTGGACACGACCAACCTCACCGCCTCCACCGTCGCCGGGTCGATTCCGCATCCTGACGATCCCGTCGCGAAAGGTGGGCGCAAGGAGGCCGTGTTCATCGATAGCGGCCTTGCCGATTGGCAGACGCTCGTGGCGGGCGTGGCGGCCGGGATCGACGTCGTGCTCCTGGACGGCGCGGAAGACGGGCTGGCGCAGATGGCGGCCTGGGCGGCGGGCAAGGAGGGCTACGACGCCATCCATGTGCTGAGCCATGGCGCCGAGGGGCAACTCCGGCTGGGATCGCTCGTCCTTGACACCGCTGCCGTTTCCGCCCGCTCCGCCGAACTGGCCGCCCTGGGCGGCGCGCTGGCGGATGGGGGCGACCTGCTGCTGTACGGCTGCGACGTGGCGGGCGGAAACGGCGCAGCGTTCGTCGCCGCTCTGGCCACGGCGACCGGAGCCGACGTCGCGGCCTCCACCGACCGGACGGGCGGCCTCGCCGCCGGCGGAAACTGGGTTCTGGAGGCCGGGATCGGAAGCCTGGAAACGTCACCCATGGCGTTCCAGGGCTATGCCTATGCTTTGACTCCCCTTGCCCCCACCGCTGGTAACGATTCGCTGACCGGCACCGCCGGCGACGACAGCATTTCCGGACTTGCCGGCAACGACACCCTGAGGGGCAGCAACGGCAACGACACCCTGGACGGTGGCGACGGTGACGACAGCCTCTACGGCGACGTCGGCAACGACAGCCTGGAGGGCGGTGACGGCAACGATTATCTGGACGGCGGCGCCGGGAACGACACCCTCGTCGGTGGCGCCGGCAACGACAATCTCATCGGCGGCGCCGGCAACGATTCCCTGGTCGGCGGTGGCGGCGACGACACCTTCAGCATCGGCAGCAGTTCCGACTACACCGCCGACGACATCATCGATGGCGGGGCCGGCAACGACACCATCCGCTTCTTCAGCACGACGGCAGGGGACACCCTGGTCCTCAACGGGAACGTGACGGACAGCGACGGCACCATCAGCGTTGTGATATCGGGCGACGCAACCGGCGGGAGCATCAACAACGCGGCGGTGAACATCGACGCGTCCGCCGTGACGCTGACGGGCGGCGTCAACATAGCCGGCAACGGCCAGGCCAACACGCTTACCGGAACGGCCCAGAACGACACGATCAGCGCCGCCAATGGCAACGATACCCTGTTCGGCGGTGCCGGTGACGACAGCCTGAGCGGCGGCAACGGCGATGACTCGATCGTCGGCGGCACCGGAAACGACTACCTGGATGGCGGCGCCGGAAACGACAGCCTGATCGGCGGCGATGGCGACGACACCTTGAGCGGTGGCATTGGCACCGACAGCCTGATCGGCGGCGCCGGCGATGACGTCTTCCTCATTTCCGATGCCACCCATCATACCGCCGACGAAACCATCAACGGCGGCGCCGGAAACGATGTCATCCGCTTCTACGCCTCGTCGTCCAACGCCGTTCTGGTCCTCAACAGCAACCTGACCGACAGCGACGGCACCATCACCATCGACGTCTCGCGCCGGGCCGATGGCTCGACCACCAACACGGCGCTGGGGGTCGACGCGTCCGCCGTGACGCTGACGGGCGGCGTCACGATCATCGGCAACGCGGGAAAGAACGTTCTGACCGGAACGGCCTACAACGACTCGATCAACGGCGGCAACGGGGAGAACGTCCTGGATGGTGGCGCCGGGAACGACACCATCATCGGTGGCAACGGCAACGGCAACGACATCATCATCGGCGGAGCCGGAACCGACTCCCTCTTCGGGGGGAGCTTCAACGACGTCTTCGGCATTGCCGCCGGTTCCGATCACACGGCCAACGAAACCATCGATGGCGGCACCAGCTCGGACACCATCCGGTTCTACAGCGCGACGGACGGTGACACCCTCACCCTCAACAGCAACCTGAAGAACGGCAGCAACACCTTCACCATCGCGATCACCGGCGACGTCGACGGCGCGGCCAGCAGCGCTTCGGTGAATGTCGACGCGTCCGCCGTGACGCTGGGCAGCGGCGTCAAGATCTTCGGCAGCGCCGGAAACAACGTGCTGACCGGAACCGCCCAGAGCGATTCGATCGAGGGCGGGGCCGGAAACGATTCCATCAACGGTGGGGACGGTCGGGACACGCTGGACGGCGGTGCCGGAAACGACACCCTCATCGGCGGGGGAAACAACGATTCCCTGAACGGCGGCGACGGCAACGATTCCCTGGGGGGCGGCGTCGGAAACGACACCTTGACCGGCGGCGGCGGCAACGACACTTTGACCGGCGGCGCCGGCAACGACATCTTCGTCGACCCCAACGGCGACGTCATCACGACGCTGGAGAGTGGCGACATCATCCGGCTGACCGGTGGGGCTGCCCAGATGCTCGACGCGAGCCATCTGCACTACGACAGCGGCACCAAGACGCTGACGGTGGATTGGGACAAGAGCGGCACCTTCGGCGGAGGGTCCGACGTCGTCATCACCTTCACCGACGCTCCCAGCCTGACGACCTTCACGGTCACCAACAACGGGGCCTTCGCCGACATCACGATGAGTGCCGCTCCGACCGGCCCGACCGTCACCGATGCGAACATCTCCATCTCCGGCGGCAGCGGGACGGGCGGCGCCTACAAGATCGGCGACACCGTCACCGCGACCTGGAACAACACCGCCACCGGCGACAACAACACCGGTGCCCTCACCGGCGTGACGGTGGACTTCAGCCAGTTCGGCGGCGGTTCGGCGGTCGCGGCGACCAACGTCAACGGCGTCTGGACCGCCACCTACACCATCACGTCCGGCTCCATCGACGCCACCAACCGCAACGTCTCGGTCACCGCGACCGCGGCCTCGGGCAGCACCACGCGGGCCGA
The DNA here is from genome assembly GCF_056402275.1 of Azospirillum sp. P4_B5. Classification (NCBI taxonomy): domain Bacteria; kingdom Pseudomonadati; phylum Pseudomonadota; class Alphaproteobacteria; order Rhodospirillales; family Azospirillaceae; genus Azospirillum; species Azospirillum sp. P4_B5. Next base: position 40,669 of record NZ_JBFUHT010000011.1, on the reverse strand, counting down.
CGGCACCAACGCCACGGTGGACAATGTTGCGCCCACGCTGACGCTGGGGAACATGGCGGGCTTGGCGTCGGTGATTGGCGCGAACAACACGCTGCGCATCGGCAGCACGGTGAAGGCGGTCTGGGACAACAGCGGAAGCGGCGACGGGAGCGGCAACACCGACACGATCGCCAGCGTGACGGCGGATTTCAGCCAGTATGGCGGCGGCTCCGCGGTTGCCATGACGAACACCAACGGCGTGTGGGAGGCGACCTACACCATCGTCGCCGGCAGCCTCGACACCACCGGCCGCAATGTCGCGATCACGGTCACCGACAACGCCGGCAACAGCAAGACGGTGACCGACACCGCCAACCACAAGCTGGACAACGTGGCGCCCACGGTGACGGACGCCAACATCGCCATCTCCGGCGGGACGGGCACCGGCGGCGCCTACAAGACCGGCGACATCGTCACGGCGACCTGGGACAACACGCTGAGCGGTGACAACAACACCGACACGCTGACCGGCGTGACGTTCGACCTCTCCGCCTTCGGCGGCGGCTCCACGGTCGCGGCGACCAACAGCAACGGCGTGTGGACGGCGACCTACACCATCACCTCCGGCTCCATCGACGACACGAACAGGAACGTGTCTGTCACAGTCACCGACAACGCCGGCAACGCGACGACGACGGCGGATACCGCGAACGCCACCGTGGACAATCAGACGCCCAGGGTGACGGACGGCAACATCGCGATCTCTGGAGGTACCGGTACCGGCGGCGCCTACAAGATCGGCGACACCGTCACCGCCACCTGGAACGACAGCAACGGGCTCCTCGGCGACCTCAACTCCGACGTCCTGTCCAGCGTGACGGTGGATTTCAGCCAGTTCGGCGGCGGCACGGCGGTCGCCGCGACCTTGAGCAATGGCCTGTGGACCGCCACCCACACCATCACCTCGGCGCCCGGTGGCACCACGAATCTCAACGTGTCGGTGACCGTCACCGACGACGCCGGCAATGTGAAGACGACGGCGGACACCACCAACGCCACGCTGGAGGTCGCCGTGCCCACGGTGACGGACGGCAACATCGCGATCTCCGGCGGCAGCGGCACCGGTGGGGCCTACAAGATCGGCGACACCGTCACCGCGACCTGGGACGACACGATCGACGGCGACAACAACACCGACACCGTGTCCGGCGTGACGTTCGATTTCAGCCAGTTCGGCGGCGGTTCGGCGGTCGCGGCGACCAACAGCAACGGCGTTTGGACCGCCACCTACACCATCACCGCCGGCTCCATCGACGGCACGAGCCGCAACGTCTCGGTCTCCGCCTCGCTGGCGGGGGGCGGCACGAAAACGACGGCCGACACGACCGACGCCACGGTGGACAATCAGGCCTCCACGGTGACCGACGGCCACATTTCGGTCTCCGGCGCGACGGGGACCAGCGGCGCCTTCAAGATCGGCAACACCGTCACCGCGACCTGGGACGACACGCTCCTCAACGGCGACAACAACACCGACACGCTGACCGGCGTGACGTTCGATTTCTCCGCCTTCGGCGGCGGCAGCGCGGTGGCCGGCGTCAACAACGGCGGCGTCTGGACGGCGACCCACACCATCACCGGCGGCTCAATCGACGCCACCAACCGCAACGTCTCGGTGACCGTCACCGACGATGCCGGCAACGCGACGACAACGGCGGACTCCAGCAACGCCACGGTGGACAACATCGCGCCCACCGTCACCGACACGAACATTTCGATCTCCGGCGCGACCGGGATCGGCGGGGCGTTCAAGATCGGCGACACGGTCACCGTGGTGTGGAACGGCACCGCCGACGGCAACACCGACACGCTGGCGGGCGTGACGGTGGACTTCAGCCAGTTCGGCGGCGGCAGTTCGGTCGCGGCGACCAACAGCAACGGCGTCTGGACCGCCACCCACACCATCGTCAGCGGTTCCATCGACGCCACGGGCCGCAATGTGTCCGTCACCGCCACCGACGACGCCGGCAACACGAAGACCGGCGTCGACAGCAGCAACGCCATCGTGGACGACCGGGAACCGTGGGCGAGGGACAGCTTCATCGCGATCTCCGGCGCGACCGGAACCGGCGGCGCCTACAAGATCGGCGACACCGTCACCGCGACCTGGGACAACAGGATGGTGGGGGGTGACAACAACACCGATTCCCTGACCAGCGTGACGTTCGACTTCTCCGCCTTCGGCGGCGGCAGCGCGGTCGCGGCGAGCCAGACCGACGACGTCTGGACGGCGACCTACACGATCACGGCCGGCTCCATCGACGCCGGCAACCGCAACGTCTCGGTGACCGTGACGGACGACGCCGGCAACACGGCCACGGGGACCGACACGACCAACGCCACGGTGGACACCGTCGCCCCCACCGTCACCGACGCGAATCTGTCGATTTCCGGCGGGACCGGAACCGGCGGTGCCTTCAAGGCCGGCGACACGGTCACCGCGACCTGGAACAACACGCTCGCCGGTGACAACAACACGGACACGCTGTCCGGCGTGACGTTCGATTTCAGCCAGTTCGGCGGCGGCTCGGCCGTCGCGGCGACCAACAGCAACGGCGTCTGGACCGCCACCCACACCATCGCCGCCGGTTCGCCGGAGGCGGCCAACCGCAACGTCTCCGTCACCGTGACCGACAACGCGGGCAACACGACCACCCGGGCGGACACGACCAACGCCACGGTGGACACCGTCGCCCCGTCCGCCACCCTGACGCTGAGCGGCACCAGCCTGGACGAGAGCGCGCCCGCGACCCTCACCATCACCTTTACGGAGGCTCCGGTCGGCTTCGCGCTCGACGACCTGTCGGTGAGCGACGCCACCCTGTCCAACCTGACGGTCCAGGCGGGCTCCAACGGGCTGGTCTACACCGCCACGCTGACTCCGGACCCGGACGTGGAGGCGACGGGCCGCGCCGTCACGCTCGGCACCGGCTGGACCGATGCGGCGGGCAACGCGCCCGCGGCCACGGCGTCCTCGCCCGCCTTCTCCATCGACACGCTGGGTGCGGCGGGCGTCATCGCCACCCCGTCCGGGTCGGTGACCAGCGAGGCCGGCGGTGCCGTCCCCGTCGCCATCGTCCTGGCGACCCGGCCGCGTGGCGACGTGACCATTCCGCTGTCCATCTCGAAACCCGGCGAGGCGCAGATTTCGGTCGGCAGCCTGACCTTCACCACGGCCAACTGGGACACCCCGCAGACGGTCACGGTCACCGGCCTGGACGACGGCGTGAACGATGGCGCGCAGGCCTACAACCTCGTGCTCGGCGCGATCGCCAGCACCGACAGCCGCTACGCCGGGCTCGATCCGGCGGACGTGGCGCTGAGCAACGCCGACGACGATCCGCCGTCCATCGCGCTCGCCACGGCCACCCGCGACGACAGCACCACCGGCGACCCCACGGCCCGGGTCACCGGCACCGCCGACGCCGGTTCGAAGGTGGAGGTGTGGCGCGATCTGGACAACGACGGCGTCCTCGATCCGGAGGACACGCTGCTGACCTCGGTCCAGCTTGGGAACGCGGAGACGGCCTTCACGATCAACGTGCCGCTGCCGAACAACGCGCTGACCGACCTGATCCTGGTGGCGGTGGACGCCGATGGGCACCGCTCCGCTCCGCTCGACGTGATCCAGCGCTTCCGCACGGTGGAGACCGGCTCCGGCACCAACGTCACCAACGAAAGCAGTCTGGACAGCGACGGCAACGAGCGGGTGGACGTCGAGGCGGTGTCGGAACAGGCCGGTGCGTTCGCCGAGGTGGTGCTGACCGACCAGACCGAGGACGACGGCGAACCCATGCTGACGGCCAGCGTGTCGGCGGGCACCCGGCTGGTTGCCAGCGGCCCGGCAACGCAGCAGAGCAGCGCGGTGGCCGGCCAGACGCTCAGCAACAGCCTGCTGGCGCTCGCCGCCAGCGCCGACGAGACCGAAAAGACGGCCCTGCAGCAGATCGCCAGCCAAATGCCGGCGGCCACCGGCTTCCTCGGCTCCTCCCCACCGGTCACGGTGCGCCAGATCGTGGTGACCGCCAGCTCCGGCGGGGCGACCACCGGCCCGGTGACCATCCGCGGCACGGCCGACCAAGGTGACGGCGTCGCAGCGGTCGTGCTGGACACCCGGCAGGCGGCGGGCAGCACCGAGGTCAACCTGGACAACGTCAGCATCGCGGTCATCCTGGGCGAGGCGCGGATCGGCGGCGGCGCGGGCAACAACGCGGCCTACGGCGACTCCAGCGCCCAATTCATGCGGATGGGGCCCGGCGACGACACGCTGTCGGGCGGCGGCGGCAACGACACCATCGCCTCCACCACCGGCAACGACCTGCTGTCCGGCGACGACGGCGACGACGTGGTGCATGGCGGGGATGACAACGACACCGTGATCGGCGGCGCCGGCAACGACACGGTCGGCGGCGGCACCGGCAACGACTATGTGTTCGGTGGCACCGGTGACGACCTGCTGTTCGGCGAGGATGGCGACGACTGGGTGATCGGCGGTGATGGCCGAGACATCCTGTCCGGCGGGGCCGGCAACGACCTGCTGTTCGGCGAGGGCGGCAACGACACCGTCTTCGGCGGCGACGGCGACGACATGGCCTTCGGCCAGGAGGGCGACGACATCCTGTCGCTGGAGGCCGGCAACGACATTGCGGACGGAGGCGACGGCAGCGACACCCTCTTCGGCGGCGATGGCAACGATACCCTCTTCGGCGGGGCCGGAGCGGACCTGCTGTCGCTGGACGCCGGCAACGACATCGCGGACGGCGGAGAGGGGAATGACACGCTGTTCGGCGGGGCCGGCAACGACACCATCTTCGGCGGGGCCGGGGCGGACCTGATCGACGGCGGGGCGGGCAACGACGTGATCTTCCTCATCGACGGGGCCGACACCGTTTGGGGCGGAGCCGGAAGCGACCTCTTCGCGCTCGGCACCGGGGGCGGCGGATCGGTGGTGATGGACTTCACCGCGGGCACCGACCGGCTCGCTCTGACCGACGCCTCGATCAGCCTTGCCGGCGTGATCGCCTCGGCGCGGATCGTCGGCGGCAGCACGGTGCTTGACCTGCGGCCCGGCAGCAGCGTTACCATCCAGGGCCAGACCGGGGATGTCGCGCGCTGGTTCGCCTGACCGGGCGGCCGGGCGGCTCCCGCGCCCCGGAGGTCGCCCGCCCGTGAGCCAAGCCGCCCCCTCCACTCCGCCGACGGATGCCGAGTCCCCGGTGGAGCGCCAGTTGCGCCTCTGGAGGGGCCACCGCCGCCCGGTGGCTCCCGACGAACCGATGCGCGTCCTGACGGAACGGCGGCTCGGGCCGCATCGGGCCGGCCTGGAGCGGCTGATGCTGGACTTGCGCCACTCCGTCGACCGCGACCTCGAAGACGGCCGGCTGACTTTTCCGAGGCGCCGTTACCCGTACCCGAAGGGCTTTTGCCGGGAGATCACGGACGCCGTCTTCGACCGGCTGGGCAAGCGGATCGCCGCGCCGGACACGCCGGTCACCGAGGCGCTGGCGGCCTTTGTCCGGGAGGGAGGCGTCCTGTCACCGGTCTGGGGAGCCCTGGGCGGCTGCTACTTCCAGAACGCCTTGCAGGTCGGTGCCCTCTACGTCGATGCGGCCAACGACACGGTGGACGTCACGGAGCCGAAGGTCGAGATCCTGGAGTTGGCGTTGTCCGGGCTGGAGCCGATCGCCGACGTGGGCCACTTCGCCCGGATCGCGCAGGTCTATTGGGGCGGCTCCCTCTGGGCGAACACTCTGTTTCCCCGGTTGGCGCCGGTACTTCCCATCATCCATTTCGGTCCGGACGGGCGCGCAGCCCTGCATCCGGACGGCATCGGGGTCTTCGCCGAAAATCTGAGCGGCGGCTGCCGGTCCGCCCTGACCTTCCTGGAACAGGAGCGGGACAGCGGGCGCATTCTGCCGGCGGATGCCGCAGCGATCCTCGCCCCGTGGCGGAGTTGCGGCGCCTGGTTCGAAGAGTTCTGCCCCACGCCGGACTGGGACCGCCTGCAGGCCTGCTTCGCGCTGGCGGACGATCCGCAGGGTCCGTACCGCTCGGTTCAAGGCTTCCTGGACCTGATCGAGGCGGTGAAGCGGGTCGGGTCGGCCGGATGCGGCCGCTCCTCAAATCCCGACGCGCAGCCGGCCTGACAACCCCCTCAGACCTGCTCTTCGAGGAACAGTTGCGTCTCACGAAACAGTTGCAGGCGGTTCCGCTCCAAAAGGACGGTGTGCGTGGCGTCGCCGATGACCACCATGCGGCGTTGGGAGGCCGCCGCCAACTCCCGGAACACCTGCTCGGCCATCGCGACCGGGGTGTCGGCGTCCCAGGCGCCGACCACCACCAGGGTGGGGGAACGGATGCGTCCGGGGTCGTAGAGCGGACGCCCGGAGCACCAATAGGTCATGGAATCCGCGATGTTTCCGTTCGGAGCCCGGATGACCGGCGGTTCCTGCGTCGCGCCCACGGCGTCGGAGGCGAAGGTCGCACTGGCCCAGGCGTCGAACCACGCCGGCGGCACCAGCGCGTCCCGCCGGTCCTCCGGCACGCCGGACAGCCAGCGTTGCCGGGCGTCCCCCACCGTGATGGTGCGGTAGGCGCCAAGGGGCGTGCAGCGGCCCGCCGGATGCGGGGTGTCGCGCAGCCATTGCGGGGCGTAGAGCACGAGCCGGGCCACCCGCTCGCCGTGTTCGGCGGTGTACGCTCCGACCAGGGTGGCGCCCCACGACCAGCCGATCAGGGAGAGCCGGTCGATGGAGCGGCTTTCCAGGATGTGCTCGACGGCGGCGGCGACGTCGCGCAGGGCCGTGCTGGTATCGACGACCGGCTCCGCCGCCGCGGCCGCCCGGTCCATTTCCGGGGGGCGCGTGGAGCGGCCGAAGCCGCGGAGGTCCAGGCAGTGGACGTCGAAGCCGCGCCCGGCCATGTAATCCATCCACGACATGCCGTCGAGCGGCAGGTCGAACGCGGTATGGGCGGGATAGCTGGAGCCGTGCACCAGCAGCACCGTGCGCTCCGCCCCGAACGCGGTGACACCGGCCGGGCGCTTGTTGCGCAGGTAGAGCTGGATGCCGGCGTCCTTGGCCGGAATGTAGCGTTCGTCGGCGACGACGGTGTGCGGGCCGTCATGGTTGCTCCGATGCATGGTCATGCCGCCTCCGCTTCGCCGGCCGGGTACAGATGGCATTCGACAAACCCGCCTTGACGGGCATCGGCGACGCGCGACGGCGGAACGGCCCGGCACAGGTCGGTCGCCAGGGGGCATCGCGGGTGGAAGGCGCAGCCGGCCGGCCGGTCGACCGGGTTGGGGATCGCGGTGCCGGGAAGCGGATCGGGGATGCCGTGGCCCGGAACCGTCGTCAGCACCGACTGGAGAAGGGCCCGCGTGTAGGGATGCCGCGGCCGCTCGAAGATCGCGCGGGTCGGCCCGGACTCGACGATGCGGCCGAGGTACATGACGGCGATCCAGGTCGCCATGTGCTCGATGACCGCAAGGTTGTGGCTGATCATCAGCATGCCGAGATTCAACTCGCGGCGCAGTTCGGTCAGCAGGTTGAGGATCTGCGCCTGCACCGAGACGTCGAGGGCCGATGTCGGCTCGTCGCAGACCACCACCTCGGGGCGCATGATCAGGGCGCGGGCGATGGCGACGCGCTGCCGCTGGCCGCCGGACAGCTGCTTGGGATAGGTGTCCAGGACTCGCCGCGGCAGGCCGACGCAATCGAGCATGGCGGTGACCGCCTGGCGCCGGCCCGCGCGGTCGCCGACGCTGTGCACGGCCAGCGGCAGGCCGATGATCTGGGCGACGGTCTTGCGCGGATTCAGCGATGAGTAGGGGTCCTGGAACACCGGCTGGACCCGACGGGCGAACGCCGCCTGCCCGGCTCCGGACACCGCGGCGCCGTCGATCAGCACCTCGCCGGAACTGGGCGGGAGCAGGCCCAGCAGGATCTTGGACAGCGTGCTCTTGCCGCAGCCGGATTCTCCCACGAGACCCAGAACCTCACCGCGGTGGACGCACAGCGACACGTCGTCCACCGCACGCAACGGCACGCTCCGGCGGAACGGCGAGCGGCGGACCTGATAGGTGTGGCTGACCCCGCGCAGTTCGAGGACGGCGTCGGTGGACGCGGCCCGCTCGGGGCCGGGAATGGTGACCGGGATCATGCCGAGCCCTCCAGAATGCAGCGGAAGCTGTGGCCGACGCCGGTGGGTTGCAGGGGGGCCGGCCGCAGGGGTGGTTGACGGGTCAGGCAGGCGTCCGCGGCGAAGCTGCAGCGGGCGGCGAAGGGGCAGCCCGGAATGGCACCGATCAGGCTCGGCACGACGCCGGGGATCGAGCCCAGGAGCGATCCCGGCGGCGTGCGCCCTGGAACCGGAACGCAATCCAGGAGCCCCCGCGTGTAGGGATGGGCCGGCCGTCCGAAGACCTCGTCCACCGGCCCCTCCTCGACCACCGAGCCGGCGTACATGACGACGACCCGGTCGGCGAGCTGGGCGACGACGCCGAGGTCATGGGTGATGAGGACGATCGACAGCCCGGTGCGGTCGCGCAAATCCTCCAGCAGGTGGAGGATCTGCGCCTGGATGGTGACGTCCAGCGCCGTCGTCGGTTCGTCGGCGATGAGGAGGTCGGGCGAGCCCATCAGCGCCATGGCGATCATCACCCGCTGGCGCAGGCCGCCGGAGAGCTGGTGCGGGTACTGGTTCAGCCGGTCCCGGCCGGCGGGCACGCCGACCAGGGCCAGCAGCTCGGCCGCCCGTTCGCGCGCTTCGGCGGCGCTGGCGCGGGTGTGGCAGCGCAGCGCCTCGGCCATCTGGTTGCCGATGGTGAAGGCCGGATTGAGCGAGGTCATCGGCTCCTGGAAGATCATCGCCATCCGGTTGCCGCGCAGGCTCCGCATCGCTTTCTGCGACAGGGTGCCCAGGTCGGTGCCGGCGAAGGACAACCATCGGGCCTCGCGCCGGGCGCGCGCCGGCAGCAGGTCCATGAGCGCCAGCGAGGTCAGCGACTTGCCGCATCCGGACTCGCCGACGATGCAGAGGATCTCGCCTTTGCCGACCCGGAAGGAGACATCGCGCACGGCGTGAAGGGTTCCGGCCGGCGTCGGGATGTCGACGCACAGCCCTTCGACTTCGAGGATGGGAGTCATGACGGGGACCTCACGTGCGGCCGTCCGGGGCGGTGACGTCGCGGACGCCGTCGCCGACCAGATTGATGGCCAGCACCAGCAGGAACAGGGCGACGCCCGGAATGGCGATGAGCCAGGGTTCGAAGAACAGGTTGGAGCGCCCCTCGGCGACCATCAGGCCCCAGGACGGCAGCGGCGGCTGCACGCCCAGCCCGAGGAACGACAACGCCGCCTCCAGTAGGATGGCGTGCGCCATCTCTAGGGTGGCGACGATGATGAGGTTGTTGAGCACGTTCGGCAGGATCTCGCCGAAGATGATGCGCGGCACCGAACAGCCCACCGCCTGCGCCGCCAGGACGTAATCCTGGCTGGTGGCCTGGATGGTGGAGGTGCGCATGACGATGGCGAAGCGGTCCCACAGCAGCGCGCTCAGCACCAGGATGACCACCTCCAGCGAGCCGCCGAACAGCGCCACCACCGCCAGCGCCACCAGCACCACCGGTGTGGACAGCCGCACGGTCACCAGGAAGGTCACCACCATGTCGACGCGCCCGCGGAAATAGCCGGCGCAGACGCCGAGCGTCGTGCCGATCACCCCGGAGCCGAGCGCCGCGGCAAAGCCGATGAGCAGCGACACGCGGGCGCCGTACAGCAGCCGGCTGAGATAGTCGCGGCCGAGATGGTCGGTGCCGAGCGGGTGGGCCCAGCTCCCCTCGGCGTTCCACACCGGCGGCACCAGCCGCTCCATGAGGTCCTGCCGGTAGGGGTCGTCGGGGGCGACGAAGGGGGCCAGCACGGCGAGCAGGAGGATCAGGCCGAGCACCGCGAGTCCACCCATCAGGCTCCAGTGGCCGAGGATGCGGCGGCGCAGGATCTGGCCGGGGGTCGGGGGCGGCGCGGCCGCGACGGACGCGGCCGGTGCCCGGAAGGTTTCGGACATGGTCATTCAAGCCACCCGGATACGCGGGTCGAGCCACGCGTTGAGAAGGTCGGCGATCAGGCTGAGGACGACGTAGAAGCTGGACAGCACCAGCACGATGGCCTGCACGGTGGGCAGGTCGGAGCGGCTGATCGACTCCCAGGCGAGCTGGCCGGTGCCGTGCAGGGCGAACACCGTCTCCACCACCACCGAGCCGCCCAGCATGAAGCCGAACTGCACCGCCGACAGGCTGACCACCGGGATCACGGCGTTGCGAAGGGCGTGCTTGAGCAGCACCACGGCCGGATGCAGGCCCTTGGCCCGCGCGGTGCGGATGTAGTCGGATGCCAGCACGTCGAGCATGCCCGCCCGCGTCAGCCGCATGATCGCCGGTGTGGCGTAATAGCCGAGCACCACGGTCGGCATGACGAAGTGCTTCCAGGTTCCCGAACCGGACGGCGGCAGCAGCGGAAAGGTGATGCTGAACAGCACGACCAGCACCAGGGCGAACCAGAAGGTCGGCATGGCCTGCCCGGTGACGGAGACCAGCAGCGCCGTGCGGTCGATCCAGCTGTTCGGCCGGATCGCCGCGATGATGCCGAGCGGCAGCCCCACGCACAGCGCGAAGGCCAGCGCCAGCCCGCCGAGCGTCATGGTGGTCGGCAGCTTGTCGGCCAGCATGCGGCTGACCGGCATGCGGAAGTACAGGCTTTCCCCGAAGTCGCCCTGCAGCGCCTTGACCAGCCAGTCGGCGTACTGGACGGGCAGGGGGCGGTTGAAGCCGTAGGTCTCGCGGATGAACTCGATGTCGGACGCCGTGGCGGAGTGGCCGGCCATGGCCACCGCCGGGTCTCCGGCCGCCCGCAGCAGGGCGAAGGAGCCGACGGAGACCGTGACGGCGACCAGCACGGCCAGAAGCAGACGCTTCAAGCTGTAGGCCAGCATGGCGGACTCCACGGAAGAGAGGGGTGGTGAAGGGATGGCGGGGCGGCGGCCGGCGGCCGGCTCATTTCCAGGTCACCGCGTAGAAGCGCGGGATCTCGTCCGCCGTCGGGGTGAAGGCGATGTCCTTGCTGTGGACGTAATTGACGTTGTAGGTGAACAGCGGCTGCCAATAGGCCTGTTCGGCGATGCGCCGCAACGCCTTGCCGTAGAGGTCCTTGCGCATCGCCGGATCGATCGCCGAATCGGCGCCCTCCAACCAGCCGATCACCTGCGGGTCGCGGGCGTAATCGTCCTTCGAACCCTTGAAGAACTGGCTGACGCTGGCCGCCGCGTCGTTGATCGAGTAGGAGCCCCAGGACATGAACGTGAAGTCGGTTTCGCCGTTGTAGACCTTGTCGCGCAGCGCCTCGTACTGCAGGTAGGTGAGCTTGGCGTTGATCCCGACGGCCTTCATGTAACCGATCATCGCCTCGGCCACCGGACGGTCGCGGTAGGCGTGGAACTCGATGTCGAGTCCGTTGGGATAGCCGGCGTCGGTGAGAAGCGCCTTCGCCTTGACCGGATCGTAGTCGTACGTCGCCACGTCCTGGACGCAACCGAACTGGGTCGGGAAGCAGACCGCGTCGATGACCTCGGAGGCGCCGCGGACCAGCCGCTTGACGATCATCTTGCGGTCGATGGAATGGGCGATGGCTTGGCGGACCCGGACGTCATTGACCGGCGAGGCGTGGCCGGTGCGGTTGGAGGCGTCGAACGCCAGATAGCCGAAGCGCATCGTCTGCGCGTTCTGCACCACGATGTTGGGCATGGACGCGAGCTTGGCCGCCTGATCGTTGGGCACGTTCCAGATCCAGTCGACGCCGCCGCTGAGCAGTTCGGCGATTTGAGTGTTCTGGTCGGGGATGGTGCGCTGGACGATGCGGCCGATGGTCGGCCGGCCCTTGGGGCTGCCGTCGAAATACGCGCGGTTGGCTTCGAAGACGATGCGCTTGCCGGGGTCGAACGCGGTCACCTTGTAGGGGCCGGTGCCGACCGGCCGCAACCCCATGCCCTGGCTGCCGACCTTGGAATAATAGTCGCGCGGATAGATCAGCAGCGGTCCGGACAGATACTCCAGGGCCAGCGGTGTCGGCGCCTTCATGGTCAGGCGCACCATGTGGGTGTCGATCTTCTCGACCTTCTCGATCCAATCCACGTTCTGCCGGCTGAGGACCCTGGTCGCTGGATCGGCCATCAGGTTCAGCGTGTAGACCACGTCGTCGGCGTCGAACGGCTCGCCATCGTGGAACCGCACGCCACGGCGCAGTTCGAACTCGATCGTCCGGTTGTCGACGAAGCGGTACGAGGACGCGAGCAGCGGCTTGTAGTCGAAGGTCTGCGGATCGACGGTCAGCAGCGAGTCGAAGACCATGCGCGCGACGAGTTCGCCTTCGCGCAGGACGTTGAAGTAGCGGTCGAGCGTCGGCAGTTCGCCAGCCCAGGCGATGTTCAGCGTGTCGTCGGCCTTGCCGGCCGACGCCGGCGCCGGGGCGGCAAAAGACAAAAGGATGGCGGTGGCGGCCGCGGCGGCCGCCCTCAGGGCATGGCTCATTTCTTTTCCTCCTGGGATGCGCGCCTTCTTCGGTGCGCGTCGGATGTGGTCAGAGTGCGGGTGTCATGGACGGCCGTCGGCGGCGTCCCAGACACGCTGGACCCAGACACGCTGGACGTGGTGGGCGATGATTTCGGCAACACGCTCCTGCCGGTCTTCCGGCAGACGGTCGGGAATGGCGGCGACGCTGACGGCGGCGACGATTCGGCCGTCGGCACCGCGAACGGGCACCCCGACCGCCGCGACGTTCGGACGGAGGATGCCGTTGTTGAGCGCATAGCCGAGTTCACGGGCTTCGAAGACGAAGCGCCGGATGTCGTCGGCTGTGAAGTCGGCATAGCTGGAGTAGCGTTGTGCGTTGGCCGCCAGCACGGCCTCGAGCTGGGCGTCGGGCAGGAAGGCGAGCAGGGCCAGACCGCCGCCACCGATGCCGAGGGGACGGCGGGCGCCGACATCGAGCGTCAGGGTGCGGATCGGATAGCTGCCCTCCACCCGGTCGATGCACACCGCGTCGTTGCCCGACCGGATCAGCAGGAAAATGGTGTCCTCGACCTCCAGGGCGATCTGTTCCAGCGCCGGACGCAGGCGGTCACGGATGGAGAATTCCTGGGCCGCCGCGCCGAGCACGGAAAGCTCCATCCCAAGATGATAGAGCTTGGAGTAGGGATCGTGCGTCAGCAGCCCCTCCTGCGCCAACACGCCGAGGATGCGATGGGTGGTGGCGACCGACAGCCCCGTCTCCGCCGCCAGTGCGTTGGCGCGGGCGCCACGATCGTTGGTTCGCGCAACGGCTCGGAGAAGCGTGATCGCCCGCAAGATCGCCTGTGCTCCACTCGGGCCTGCGCTGCCGGCCGCGCGTTCGGGAGATGGGGCTGGGTTTGGTGACGGTGCCTTTGACACGGGGACGATCAATTCTGCGGTGTGTGGCTGATTTCCGGATGATTGGCCAACCAAAACGTCTCGTCAACAAATCTTCTCGTAATATGGAAGTATCTTCTCATAATATGATAATATTGGCGCGCCGGTTTCCTGATCGTTTTGGGACCGTCATAAGTGCATCGCAGACTTTGGGGAGGACGGTGCGGCGCCTCCGGCTGGCGGCGAACCGCTCGGGCTGAGCTTGGCCGAGGGCAGGGCGTCCTGGCCGGCGGCGTGCAGCGCGTTCAGGTTACCGCCCAGACCGACGCGTGGCCTCCGAGGCGCCGATGTCCATGCCCAGCACCTCGCGCCGGCCATCGGTGTTCACTGCCACGGCGATGATGACTTTCACGTGGGTGGCATCGATCCACAGGTGCGGCCAATCGCCTTCGATGGGACGCTCCAGGACGGTCTTCACCCGCTCGTCGATCTCCTCGCACAGCCGGCTGGCTTGGCTCTTGGAGATGCCGTTCATGCCGAACGCCTTCACCAGATCATCCACGGAGTGCGTCGCGATCCCGGTAGCCGTTGCGCTGGACCGGCCGCTCGGCGGAGCGTTCGCCATGGCCGGCGCCGGTCAGTCCTTGCACCTCCAGTTCCATCAACCGCTCGGCCGCGAAACCGATCATCTCGCTCAGCACATCGGCGTCAGGGCTCTTCTCCAGCAGCGCGCGAAGCGCCACAGGCCACGCTGCCGCACCGTTCCTTGCTTGGCGAAGATGCCCCGCACCGCCAATATTTTCTCGACCATTCGGAGGCTTTGGTAAAATTATAAGTTGAGGTAGGCTACCGTCGCAATGACTTTGCCAGGGAAACGATGGCCGTTGTATTACGGACGTGAAGCACGTCGTTATTCCACTCGATGCTTGGCCATGGCTGAGTCCGCTAAATCGTCGAGCGGCGTATTAACCATGCTTTTGGACCCCATCTTCTGCAGAATGGTGGGGTTGCAAACGTGTTTGATCCTGACTGGAGGCAATTCCTCTACCACTGCCTTCATCGGGACATCACCATGTTGGACTGGTGCTCTTCCCGACTGGGAGACGCCTTGCGTGCAGCGGGGTTTATTGCCGCCTCGAACAGCACCGTTGTGCCTCGGCCTTGCGGCATTTGGCAGTGGAAGGATGGACAGCATGGCGGACCAGTCGGTAAAATTCTCATATGACTATGGTAAATACAAATATTTCGAATTCGCCGGAAACGGGAATACGGTGGAGGTTGAGTTTTCCTGGGATTCTCCGAAAACCGACCCATCGGGAAAACCGATGCCGAAGAAGGTGATCGATCTTTTCAACAAGAATGTGCGTGAGGCTATTCAAGAGTTAATGAAGACAGAAGATAAGACAGTGGCCGAAATAAGAAAGCAAATTCAAGCGTGGGACCAAAAAATTGCCAAGCACGAGATCGACGGCCGCAACCTGTTTCTGTTCGTAAACACGATCAACGACACTATGGAGAAGCGGGCTGCTGACCGCTTTGGGGGAATTGCCGGCGGTATCGCGACGGTCATGAAGCTGATCGTGAAGAAAGCCTTTGCCGGCCTGGACGCGGCCGTGCGCAAGATGCTCGAAGACATGAAGTGGAAGGTCTACGCCAAGACGGTGGGAAAGATCGCTCTCGCTCTGACAGCGACGGCGCTCGCAATCACGGCCACGGTACTGACCGGAGGCGCGGCGCTGCCGCTGGTCGTGGCAGGTGCCAAAATCACGCTCGATGTGGTTAAGGAAGGGAAAGCGGCCTACGACAGCTTCAACGACGGCGCGGACGAGGTGGTCGCCTTGCAAAGCGCCGTGAAGAAACACCGAAGCAGTGCGCAGGAGGCGATGAAGGCGGTCGAACGAGCTGAAAGCCGACGCTTTCTCATGGCGGAGTCCGTGAACAAGCTGGAACGGCAGGTTCGGGCTGCGGAGGCCAAGTACATAGACGTCGAGCGAATCCTCAATCAGAAGAAGATCGACGGAATCGCCATCACCGACGATGCCTCCATCCTGGATCTCGTCAAGAAGGTGAAGCAGTACAAGGATCTGATCAACCGCCTCACTCCTCTGCTGGACGCAGCCCGCGCCGACCTGAAGCGGCTGGACGCCTTGATCGACGGAGCGCGACGGGCATTCGACCCATCCACCTACGAGGCGATTCCAAACGCCGACTGGAAGACGATTCTCAAGAAATATGCGGATGAGTACAGTTCGACGGTCAAGACGCTGGGAGACCTAGGCTCCAACATCGCGACCGTCGTTCAGAAGCTGGCCTGATCCTCCCGGTCATATCAAGCGGGCGGATTGCGCACGCACCACCGGCACGTCTGCCGGTTCTGTCGTGCTGCCTGGCGACCGGTTGTCCTGCTTCATCCGCTACGCCCGGCCCATCCGGTTGTTGATCGCGTCCATAGCCGCCATGAGCCGGGTGCCGTATGCCCGACCGGCACCAGCCCGGCCAGGATCACCCCGGCCTTGCTGAATTGGAGCCGGTCACGCCACATCCCGCGGAACCCAGCGGTCGCGGCGGATTGGGCGGCGGCCGCGCGGTGACGGGTCAGGGCAGGGAGGCGCCGGTCAGGGCCTCCGAGACGCGCCACAGCCGCTCGGCCAGCGCATCGTCCGCGGCCCAGGGATGCACGCCGCGCCGCCCCATCGCCACGCTATGGACCGGCGCGATGTCGCAATCCTCGCAATAGACCCCGCCGAGACCATCGAGCCGCGGGCTGGTCGCGCACCAAACGCTGGTGGCTGCCCCTTGCGCGACGGTCTTCATGCCGCGGGACGGGTCGATGCGTGGGCGTCCCTCCGAGTCCAGGGCATCGAAACCGGCGATTTCCTCGGCGGTCAGGTGGCGGCTCAACTCGGTGAGGATCTGTCCCGGGTGCAGCGCGTAGGCGCGCACCCCGTGGTCCCGGCCGCGGCGATCCAGGGCGACGGCGAACAGCGCGTTGGCCGTCTTGGACTGGCCATAGGCGATCCACTTGTCATAGGGGCGTCGTTTGAAGTGGAGGTCTTCGAAGTCGATCCCGGCGATCTGGTGCCCACGCGACGAAACCGACACGACGCGCGCGCCGCCTGCCTCGCGTCCCGCCGCGAGCAGCGCCGGCCACAAGGCCAGCGTCAGCCGGAAATGGCCGAGATGATTGGTCGCGAACTGCCCCTCGCACCCTTCGGGGTCGCGGTGAAGCGGCGTCGCCATGATGCCGGCGCTGTTGACGAGAATCGACAGCGGCCGTCCGGACCTGCGGAAGCGACGGACGAAAGCGGCGACCGAGGCGGCATCCGCAAGGTCGAGCGCCTCCAGCTCGACGCGGTCGAGGCCGCCCAGCGCGGCGGCCGCCCGGGCGCGATCCCGGGCCGGCACGATGACCATCGCGCCGGCATCGGCGAGGGCGCGCGTCGTCTCCAGCCCGATGCCGGAATAGCCGCCGGTTACGACCGCCACGCGCCCGCGGAGATCGATGCCGCGGACAGCCTCGGCGGCGGTGGTGGCGGGACCGAAGCCGGACCCGATGGGTGTCTGGTCGGGGGATATTATGGGGCCTTCTCGCGGGATGTGGCGTCGGGAGCCGTTGTCGCCTATATGCGCGGAATGATCCATCCAGCCTCGTCCGGAATCCTGTCGTGATCGTCCAGAACGCACCCACCGACGTGCTGTCGGACGTGCTCCGCTTGATGGAGGCCCAGACCCTGTGCTCGGCGCGCCTCGCCGCCAGAGGTGACTGGTCGATCCGCTTCCAGCCGCCGAACACCATCAAGTTCAATGTGGTGACCGCGGGAACCTGCTGGATTCGGGCGGATGGACCGGACGGGACGGAAGCGCCCCAGCGCCTTGACGCCGGCGATTGCTTCGTGGTGGTGCGCGGTGGCTTCGTCCTGGCGAGCGCGCCGGACCTAACCCCTGTTCCGGCCGCGGAGGTGTTTCAGGCGCCGGGCGGTGAGGCCCGCGTCAACGTGGGGGATGGCGCGTCTGACGGCGACGGTGACGAGGTGCGGTTTCTCGGCGGCAGCGTGCGGTTCGACCGGTTGGACGGCGGCTTGCTGTTCGACCTGCTGCCGCGGCTGCTGATGATTCGCGGCGGCGCTCCGGGCGCCGCCCCGGTCGGCTGGCTGCTGGACCAGCTCGACCGGGAATGGCGCGGCGGGACGGTGGGGTCTCAACTCGCCTGCAACGACCTGCTGCGGTTGATGTTCGTCCACGCCTTGCGAACGCATCTGAGCGAACAGCCGCCGCAGGGCGCCAATTGGCTGGCAGCCAGCCTGGACCCTTCCATTGGCCGGGCCCTTGGCACTATTCATGCCGAACCCTGCCGCAACTGGACGCTTGCGGAGCTGGCGGGCATCGCCGGGCGGTCGCGTTCCAGCTTCGCCGCCGCCTTTCGGGAACGCGTGGGGGTGCCTCCGATCGATTACCTTCTGCGCTGGCGCATGCGCCTCGCCGCGACGCGGCTGCGGCGCGGGCAGGAACCAATCTCCGCCATCGCCGCGTCGCTCGGCTACCTGTCGGACAGTGCCTTCAGCGCCACTTTCCGGCGGATCATGGGTGTTTCCCCCGCCCGCTACCGGACGGGAGCGGACGGAACGGAGGATGCGCATCACGGTTCCGCGACCAAAGGCTGACCGTCCAGCGCATTCGATCTCTCGGGAAGAAAAAAGATGGCGTCGTTGGGCACCTGCAGCCGGTTCGCTCATTGAAGCCTTGCGGGCATTCCCCGCAGCGAAACCGCCGACAGCCATACATTGCCCGGTCCGAGTGTTTGGCGGTCGCCCAATTGGCGGTGCGGGCAGCGCGTGCGTCACCTTCGGAAGGGAGGTGATCCTCTCTGTTCGCCTCCCGCTTCGGTCAAGCTGGCCAGCACGGTGGCCACCCGAAGCGGAGGGGTGGCCACCACGAGGAGGCGGCGCCTCCTCAGCCGCGAACGTCGATGACGATGCGACCGCGAATCTGACCGGCCAGGATCCGGCTTGCCAGATCCGGCAGCGCCTCGAACGGCTGCACCTCGTACATCGTCTTCAGCAGGCCTTTGTCCAAGTCGCGGGCCAGCCGCGTCCAGGCGGCGTCCCGACGATCCTGCGGAGCCATGACGGAATCGACCCCCAGCAACGCCACGCTGCGCAGGATGTGCGGCAGGACCGTCCCCGGCAGATCGGATGAGCCGGCCAAACCGCAAGCGGCGATGGCACCGCCCCAGACCGTCTGCGACAGCGCGTTGACCAGCGTGTAACCGCCCACCGAGTCGACGCCGCCGGCCCAGCGCTCCTTCTGCAAGGGGGCACCCTTCTCCTGGAGAGCGGCGCGGTCGATGAATCCGCTGGCGCCGAGACCGCGCAGGTAATCATGCGTGTCCGGCCGGCCGGTGGAGGCGACCACCGGGTAGCCGCGCTTGGCGAGCAGCGCCACCGCGACGGAACCAACACCGCCGGCGGCCCCGGTGACCAGAACCTCCTTGCCTCCCGGCTGGACCGCGCCCCATTTCTCCAGGGCATCGACGCAGAGCGCCGCCGTGTAGCCGGCGGTGCCGATGCCCATCGCCTCTTCGAACGAGAAGGCGTCCGGCAACCGGGTCAGCCACTCGGGCTTCAGGCGTTGGAAACGGGTGTAGCCACCCCATTGCGTTTCCGACAGGCCCCAGCCGTTGGCGACCACCTTGTCGCCGGGCTTCCACTCGGGGGAGCGGGATTCGACCACCGTGCCGGCCAGATCGATGCCGGCGACCATCGGCAACTTGCGGGCGATGCGCCCCTTGCCGCTGACCGCGAGTCCGTCCTTGTAGTTGACAGTGGAATAGGCGACCTCGACCAACACGTCGTTGTCCGGCAGGTCGGTGAGGGCGAGTTGCTTGAAGCCGCCCTTGGGCTTGCCGTCCACGTCTTCGATCACGAAGGCTTTGAAAGTTTCGGCCATGGTTGGGTCCTTTTTTCGGCGACGGGAATTGTTGCGGAATTTGTCGAATGTCGGGGGACGATGCGGGCCGCGCGTCAGCCGCCTGCGGAGAAAGCCAGCTGCGCCCGCTCCTTCAGCTTGCCGCGCTGGATTTTCTCTCCGTTGGGGCTCATCGCCGTCGGGAACTGGTCCACCACGACGAAACGGGCCGGAATCTTGAAATCGGCGAGCGCGGTTCCGACACGGTCGCGCAGGGCGGCCTCGTCGAGAACGGCGCCCTCGCGCAGGCGCAGGAAGGCGACGGGCTTGTTGCCGCGCTCCGTCGCCGCCTCGACGACCACCGCGGTCTCCACGCTGTCGTCGCGTTGCAGCACCGCCTCGATCTCCGCCGGATCGACCAGGAAGCCGCCAAGACGGAGGACGTCGCCGCTGCGGCCCTTGAAGATGAATCCGCCATCCACCCGCATCGTCGCCAGATCGCCGGTGATGAAGAAGCCGTCCTCGGTGAAGGCGGCGCGGGTCGCTTCGGGATTGCCGAAATACGCGCAGAACAGCGTGTCCGATGCGATCTCCAGGCTGCCGATCCCACCCGGCGGCAGGACGTGCCCGGTGGCGGTGTCACGCACCCGCACCCGCGCGTTGGGATTGACCGGATGGCCGCCGGACAGCTTGCGCAGGCCGATCGGGGCGTTCGGGGCCTGTCGTGAGAAGAACGAAAAGATCTCGCTCATCCCGAATCCGTTGGTCATCGGCACGCCGCGCCGCTCCGCCTCTTCGGGGAACAGGGCCAGGGTCGGGTTGAAGGAGGCGATCAGGCAGTCGCGCAGGGACGGAAACGGCTTGTCCTCCGGGCAGACGTCCAGCAGGCGCTTGAAAAGGTCGTCCGGTCCGTTCAGGTGGGTGATCGACCGCGACCGGATCAGGTCGCGGGCCTCCACTGGCTCGAACAGGCTCATCAGCGTGACGGACGCGGCGCCGGCCAGGGTGGCGGCGAACTGCGAGAAGCCGAACACGCCGCAGAACGGGATGGCTTGCAGCAGATGGGCATCAGGGGCGTCATAGCCGAAGGCGGCCGCCACCTGCGCGGCGTGGTGGGCGACGGCCCCCTGGCGGTGCAGGGCGAATTTGGGAAGACCGGTGGTGCCCGACGTCGGAAAGATGATGCAGGGAAGCTCCGGTGCCGCGGCGCTTTCGCCGGCCGCCTCGGCCAGCAGGTCGCGGTGATGGACCACCCGCACACCCGGCAGCGGGAAGCCGGACCGTCCGTCGTCCTCGCACAGGACCGCCAGACGCAGCGACGCCATCGCGGCCGGGTCGAGTTCGCCCAGCATGGTCAGGAACGGGATGTTCTTGAAGCCGGGCCAGACGACGATGGCCGATGCGCCGGTGCGGCTGACGATGGATTCGACCTCGGCCCGGCGGAAGCGGGTGTTCACCGAGACGGCGATGGCGCCGATGTGCAGGCAGGCGAAGAACAGGTCGAGATACGGGATGCCGTTCGGCAGCCAGAAGGCAACCCGGTCGCCCGGACCGACGCCGAGTCCCCGGAGCGCCGACGCGCAGCGCAGGCTGCGGTCCAGCAGATCCCCGTAGGACAGGGAGTGCTCGTTCCATCGGATGCGCGCGCCGGGTGCCGTGGCGGCGGCGTGGCGCAGCTGGTCGATGGGGGTGACGGTGAAGGGGGAGGCCATGTGCGTCATCACGGTCCTGTCGGCATCCGATAAGCCGTTGAAGAGAAGGGCGGGTTGGGGAAGGAGGGCGTCCCCTCCCCCAAGCCTGGGAGAGGGGACGCCCCGTCGGGCCGATGGCCCGGCGCCGTTACCGGTCGCTCCACTTGGGCAGGGGAACCTTGCGCATCTCGGCGTTGGCGGCGCTCTGCGGCCAGACGACCTGCAGCTTGCCCTCCTGCCACTGCATGACCGAGATCAGCGCCCGGGTGTTCTGCCCCGCTTCCTTCTCGCCGATCTGGTTCAGCTTCACCCCGGCGCCGGTCAGCAGGCTGCCGTCCGGCAGGTCGGTGGCGTAGGCGGCCTTGCGCAGCGCCGCCAGATCGGTCGAGCCCGCGCGCGGGATGACGTCCGTGAACAGCGTCCAGAAGCCGCCGAAGGCGATCAGGCCCAGCGGCCCCGGATCGCGCTTCTCCTTGGCGCGGAAGCCCTCGATGAACTCCGCGTACAGCTTCTGCGTCGCCTCCGGCAGGTTGGAGACGTTCGGCGAGGCCGGGGCGTCCACGTCGAAGATGCCGTCGGCGCTGGCGCCCGTCGCGGCGAGGAAGTCGGGCAGGGCGTAGCCGGTGCCGATGCCGATCATGGCCGGAATGTGGAGGTCCAGTTCGCGGACCTGGCGCCAGAACAGGGCGGCGTCGTTCAGGTAGGAGGTCGCGATGACCGCGTCGGGCTTGGCCGCCTTCAGGCTGAGCACCAGCGACGACAGGTCGTTCACCGTGCGGCTGTAGCGCTCGTTGGCGACCAGCTGCATGCCGAGGGTCTTCGTCTGGTTCGCCGCCGCGTCGCCGACCGACTGGCCGAATTCCGAATCCTCGGAGATCACGGCGATGCGCAGATCCTTCGGGTCCTTGCCCAGCTTGCCGGCGATGTCCTTGGCGAAGTCCGCCGCCGTCTGGCCCATCATCGATGCGTTGAAGGTCAGGCGGATGGTGTTCTTGTACTTGCGCTGGGTGATCTTGTCGGCGACGGCGATGGTCTCCCAGTACAGGGCGCCCTCGCGCTCCGCCACCTCGCTGGCGGCCAGGGCCAGCGAACTGGCGTAGCTGCCGGCGATCACCGGAACCTTCTCGCGCACGATCAGCCGGGTCGCCTCGGCGTTGGCGGCGGTCGGCGCCGGTGCGTCGGCGACGGCGTAGGTCACCGGACGGCCGAGCACGCCGCCGCGCTTGTTGATCATGTCGCGGGCGACCTCGGCGGCCTGATAGGCCTCGTTGCCGATCAGCGCCATCGGGCCGGACAGCGGGAAGAGGACGCCGATCTTCAGCGGATCGGCGGCCTGGGACGGAACGGCGGCACCGGCCGCCGCCGCGGCGATGGCCGCCGCGGCGAGGATGGATTTCAAGCTCATGATGGTTTTTCCTCCCGATATGTTTTGTATCGTCGCGCCGTTGCCCTCTCGCGGATCAACCGCCGAGATAGGCTTCCTTCAGGCGCGGGTCGGTCAGCAGGTCGGCCGCCGGGCCGGACAGGACGATGTGGCCGTTTTCCAGCACATAGCCCCGGTCCGACATGGCGAGCGAATGCTTCACGTTCTGTTCGACCAGCAGGATGGTGATGCCGGTTTCCTTGATGGTGCGGACCAGCTTGAAGACGACGTCGACCATGATCGGGGCGAGACCCAGCGTCGGCTCGTCGAACATGATCGCGCGCGGCATCGCCATCAGCGCGCGGCCGATGGCGCACATCTGCTGCTCGCCGCCGCTCATCGACCCGGCGAGCTGGCCGGAGCGTTCCTTCAGCCGGGGCATCAGGTCGAAGACCTTCTCCAGATTCTCCGCGCGGTGGGCGCGGGCGTGCGGAGCGAAGGCACCGAGTTCCAGATTCTCCCGCACCGTCATGAAGGGGAACAGCCGCCGGCCCTCCGGCACCTGGACCAGTCCGTGCCGGGCGATCGCGTGCGGCGGCAGGGAACCGATGTCCTTGTCGAAGAAGGACACCCGTCCGTACCGTTCGACCGTCCCGGAAATGGCGTTCAGCAGCGTGGTCTTTCCCGCCGCGTTGGCGCCGACGACGGACACCACCTCGCCTTCCCGGACGTCCAGGTCGATTCCATGGAGCGTTTGGATCTCGCCATAGAAGGCATCGAGCTTTCTAACCGTGAGCACCGAAGTCCTCCCCCAGATAGGCTTGGATCACCGCCTTATCGTTCAGCACGTCCGCCGGCAGCCCCTCGGCCAGCTTGCTGCCGTGGTTCATGACCACGATCCGGTCGCTGACCGCCGTGATGACGCGCATCAGATGTTCGATGATCAGGATGCTGACGCCGTGCGCGCGGATGGCCTCGATCAGCAGGATGGCCTTCTCCACCTCCGACGGATTGAGGCCCGCCATGACCTCGTCCAGCAGCAGCACCTTCGGCCGGGTCGCCAGCGCGCGGGAGATCTCCAGGCGCTTGCGGCCGGGCAGCGGCAGGCTCGCGGCCGGCACGTCGCGGCGGTCGGCCAGCCCGGTCAGGACCAGCGCCTCCTCGGCGATGCGGCGGGCCTCGGCGATGTTGTGCGTCTGGTTGATCGCGCCGACCACCACGTTGTCGAGCACCGACAGCCCGCCGAACGGCTTCACGATCTGATAGGTGCGGGCCAGCCCGGCGCGGCAGACCTGGTGCGCCTTCAGGCCGGTGATGCTCCTGCCCTCCAGCAGCACCTGCCCCTCCGTCGGCGGAAAGGCCCCGGCGATGCAGTTGAACAGCGTGGTCTTGCCGGCCCCGTTGGGACCGATCAGGCCGACGATCTCACCCTCTCCAATGCGGAGATGGACGTCGTTGACGGCGCGGAGGCCGCCGAACTGCTTGCTGATACCCCGGACTTCAAGCATGGCGGCTCTCCTCGCGGACCGGACGGCGACGGGTGGACCCGCCGAACGCTCCGCGCAGGCGCCGGGCGGTGGCGCGCGGCGCGCGGATGGCGCTCATCAGTCCCTGCGGCAGGACGATGACCATCACGATGAGGAGCGCGCCGTAGACGAGCAGGTACAGGCCCTGAAGGCTGCCGGCGAACTCCGCGCGGAGATACTCGCTGAGCGGAACGATGAGCACCGCGCCCAGGACGGGGCCGAGCGGCGTGCCCATGCCGCCGATGATGGCGATCAGCGCGATCTCCACCGAGAAGCCGATGCTGAGCACGGTGGACGGCTCGATCAGCAGGATGTAGTTGGCGTAGAGCGTGCCGGCGATGGCGCTGAGGAAGGCCGACAGGCCGATGGAGAACAGCTTGGTCCGCACGGTGTCGACGCCCAGCGCCTCGGCCGCCTCCTCGTTCTCGCGCATCGCCGCCAGGGCGTAGCCGATCCAGGAGCGCTCCAGCACGTAGGTGATGAGAAGCACGACCAGAAGCGCCGCCATCATGATGTAGACGTACCAGAGCCGGTCGGAAAACATCATGTTGGCGAAACTCGGGTCGAACGGCAGGGACAGCCCTTCCGCCCCGCCGGTGAAGGAGCGCCAGTTGACGATGGCGATGCGCAGCACCTCGGCGAAGGCGATGGAGGCCAGCGCGAAGAACGGCCCCTGAAGGCGCAGGGTCAGCGCGCCGATCAGCGTCGCGAAGGCCACGGCCGCGCCCGCCCCGACGAACATGCCGATCCAGGGCGACAGGCCGAAATGCATGTAGAGCAGCGTCGATCCGTAGGCGCCGAGCCCGAAGAACGCGGCATGGCCCAGCGAGAACTGTCCGGCGTAGCCGCCGGCGATGTTCCAGGCGGCGGCGGCCAGCGCCCAGAACAGGACCTTCCAGAGGAAGTGCAGCGTGTAGGAATCGGCGGCGATCAATGGCAGCGCCACCAGGACCGCGACCATCGCCAGGGACAGCAGAAGGCCCTTGCGGGTCGGCCGGTAGGGGGCCAGGAGGGACGTCAGCGTCATGGGTCAGGCCCCCAGCTTTTCGGAGCCGCGCTGACCGAACAGCCCGGCGGGCCGGAGCAGCAGCACGGCCAGGAAGACGAGAAAATAAGCCATCTGGCGCATCTCGGAACCGATGAAGAAACCGCTCAGCGTCTCGATCAGGCCGATCGCCAGACCGCCGATCAGGGCGCCCGCGATGCTGCCCAGACCGCCGAGCACGACCACCACGAAGGCGATCAGCACGAGGTTGATGCCAACCGTCGGATAAACCGGGAACATCGGCGCCAGCAGGGCGCCGGTCAGCCCGGCGCAGGCGGTGCCGAGGCCGAAGGTGAACAGGTCGATCCCCTTCACGTCGATGCTCATCAGCGACGCCGACCGACGGTCCTGCGCGACCGCGCGCATCGCCTTGCCGGTGTAGGACGTCTTCAGGAACAGGTAGATGACGGCGACCACCGCCATCGCGACCGCGAAGGCGATCAGCAGCGGCGCCGGCAGGGCGATCTCGCCGATCCGCAGCACCTTGCCGGCGAACACCGACGCGGTGGTGCGGAAATCGCCGCCGAAGATCATCAGCGTGACGTTCTGCAGGACCAGCCCCAGCCCGACGGTGGCGAAGATCTGCGCCACCTGCGGCGCCCCTTGGATCGGCCGGATGATCGCCCAGGACAGGAACAGGCCGAACAGGAACATCAGCGGCGTGACGATCAGCAGGACGAGGTAGGAGTCCAGACCGCTCCAGCTGTTCAGCACATAGGTCAGGTACATGCCGACCATGACGAAGTCGCCATGGGCGAAGTTCTTGATGCGGGAGACGCCGAAGATGAGCGTCAGCCCGATCGAGATCAGCGCGTAAATGCCGCCGAGCAGGAGGCCGGACACCACGAGCTGGACGATGATGGCCGACATGGCGTCATCCCCCTGCCGGAGTCTGGGACGGCGCCAGGTCGTAGGACACCGACCTCACCCGCATGTCCGCCGTGACCTTGCCCTCGTCGTTGCGGCTCTGCACCATCTCCAGGGCACCGTCGGCGGAGCGGCGGACCCACAGGCTGGCGCGGGAGTCCCAGAAGACCGGGCGCAGGTAACGCACCTCGACGTCGAAGGCGGTCGGCGGGCGCTCGTCCGCCAGCACGGACAACAGCCAGACCGCCGTCATGATTCCCTGGGCCAGCGGGGCGCGGAAGCCGTGGCGGCGCGCGAACTCCTCGTCGAAGTGGATGTCGTTGCCGACGTCCTGGGAGAAGACGCGGACCTTGTCGGGCGTCACCTGCTTCTCGCGCAGCAGGGTCCAGCCATCGGCCGGGGCCTCCGCCCGTCGCGGCATCGGCGGTGCGTCGCCGGAGTCCTGCGGCGTCTGGCCCGGCGGATCGGCGAGGAGGCCAGTCAGTTCGGTCTCGATGCAGACGCGGCCCTCGCCGTCGGTCAGGTGGTAGAGTTCGGTGACGCTGTGGCCCTTTCTCACCCGGTGCAGGTCGCGAACCCAGCCGGTCACGGTCAGCGGTTCCCCGACCCTGGACGGCCGGATCTGACGATAGACCTGCGAGAAGAACACGTAGCCATCGATGTCGAGGCCGCTGGCGACCATCGAGTCGAAGCAGTCCAGCCCGAACAGGCCGGCTTCGTACTGGTCGCCGTAGAGAGCGGGATCGACGTCGGCTGCGGTCAGGCGTTCGGCCTGATAGGCCGCGGAATGGGCGACGCTGCGCGACGGGTACTTGAATCCCGGCGGCGCCCAGCGCGCATGCCCAAAACGCGGCGACCTGTTCGTCGCGTTGTCCATGGTCTCTCCCCCAATCCCATTCATGATTGTTTTGTCAATAATCAGATTCGCGGATCGATGTGTCAACTCCTAAGACGGCTTTTCAACTTGAAAGTCAAATCGACGCCCTGGGGGTCGATGGGGGCTTGATCGGAACGCTCGGTTGTGTTCCAAGGGAAGGACGCTGGTGGAGCGGGTCACGGCACATCGCAAAGGCTGAGGCAACGGACGACATGGCACGCTGGAACAAATCTGTCCTCAACCCTGAGCAGCAAAGAAACCTCAAGCTTGAGGTGCTTTATAAGGTTGCCGCCGCTGCCTTCCGTCGAAACGGCTATCACGGAACGTCTTTGGTCGATATTGCCGATATTCTTGGAGTGTCCAAGGCAACACTCTATTATTACGTCAAGAACAAGCAGGACCTTCTCTTTCAGTGCCATCTGGCCGCAGCCGACCAAGCGCTGGCGACCATTTGTACTGACACGTCATTGAACGGCCTTGAGCGGTTGCGGCGCAGCCTTGTCGCTTATGTCATCTCGATCATTGGCGAGGACAGCTTCAGCGTCGTCATCCTGGAGGAGCGGTCGCTCAGCGACGAACAATTGCGGGTGGTGATCGAGAAGCGCGATGCCTTCGAGCGCCGCTTGCAGGATGTCGTGCGCGCCGGGGTGACGGATGGCAGCATCCTGCGCTGCGATCCGAAGTTCGCCGTCTTTTCCGTCCTGGGTGCCGCAAACTGGGTGACGAAATGGCATCGGCCCGAGGGAGCTTGGACGATCAGCGAGATCGCGCAGGCGTCGGCGGCTCTCCTGTGCCGCGGGCTGGCGGCCGGACCTGTGCCGGGCTACCCGAGCAATCGGCTGTACGGAGACCAACCGTAACGCTGTGGATCCGCACCGAAGGGATTTTGGTGGAAGGGGCGGCGCATTGGCGGATCCGGACGGCTTGGTGCAAGAAGCCGGACTGGTGGTGATCGGACGGGCGAGCGGGTATGGAGGCGCGCCCGCTGAAGCGCCGAGAGCCGGACGCCGGACAAGGCCAACCGTGCAAGACGAGTTCATTCCCACCTTCGGCGTCGGTCGCGCGACGATGAAGATCGGCGCCGCCAACCTCGCCTACGATTTCCGACGTCTGACTTGGCTTGAGGGGCGAACTGCGCCCGTATAGCGGCAAAATTGCCCCATATTTGCGCCTTTTCAGGCAAAATCGAGGGTCTTTACCCTCAAGAACGCCGCATTCCCACCGGAGCGCCCCTTTCATCGGCCTCAACTCGTGCTCAAGGCCGGTTTATCGGGGTGCTTGTTCGGTCTTGTCCGGTTGACGAGCGAAAACCGCGGTACGGATTGGGTGTCGTGTTCACAGCCGGCAAATTGCCATGCGCAGCTCCCGCTCGCCAACCTGACGACATCTTCTTGAGGGCCGGCACCTTAAAGGCCGGCTCAAAGGCCGGCGGGCCGAAGTCGAGGAGTTCCACGGACCAATCCGCAGCAGCGCTACCGTCAGAAGCCGCCGGTTGCGTTCGAGCTGGTTCAGATGGTTCGGCGAAATCCCCAGGTGCGGCCGGGCTCGTGTGAGTCAGGCCCCGCTCCTCGCACTGCCGCTCTCCCATGGAATCCGGGAGACGTATGGGTTGATCCGCGTCTCATGTTGGACGCGCTTAAGGAGCGCCTCGCCGGCCGGGCTGCGTGAATTTCACGTCACCGTCCTTCCATGCGACACAATGGCTCGCACAGGCATCAGGATAATCCCGTGTTGGTAGAATTTTATTATTGATAACACGAAAATATACCATCAGATTGAGCGAAATTTGATGCTCATAGACGTATTTGAGGCGATGTTTTCGCGCAAAGGTATGCAGTTTCTAACGTAAGGCGCTCCGGTTCCCTATCCGGCCCGCCGACAGCCGCTTGCCCGTCACCCGTCGTCACACCCTGCTCGCGCTTGCCGACGGCGTCTTACCCCTCCGCCTGATCCTATTCCAACCATTCGACCCAACCGGACCGAACGCCCGAAAAGGGGACGCTGATGACCGATACGACCACCTCAGCCACCAATTCAGTCATTTCCGGCGACTGGCGGACCGAAACCCTTTTGGGCGGGGCCGGGCACGACACCATAGCGAGCGGCGGCGGCGGCGGCGTTATTGACGGCGGGGCCGGGAACGACGTGCTGTCCGGCAATTGGGGCGACGACAGCATCCTGGGCGGAACCGGAAACGACCGCATCGACGGCGGAGAGAACAACGACACCCTCGACGGGGGCAGCGGCGACGACACCATCTATGGCGGCGGCGGCATGGACCGCATCTCCGCGGGTGACGGCGATGACACGGTGTACGGCGACGGCGGCGCCGACCGGGTGGACGGCGCGGACGGCAACGACGTTCTGTATGGTGGCGACGGCGACGACACGGTGCTGGGCGGCGCCGGCAACGACCGGATGGGCGAGGGCGGCGGTTATTGGAACAACGATCTTTATGACGGCGGTGACGGCGACGACACGCTGGACGGCGGCTACGGCAGCGACACGCTGATCGGCGGCGACGGCGGCGATCTCGTCCAGGGCGGCGGTGGCGACGATCTGGCGATCCAGAGCCTGTCCACCCAGACGCGCGCCGACACGCTGGACGGCGGCGCGGGGAGCGACCGGCTGCGGGTCGAACTGACCTCGGCCCAGATCACCGGAGCGGTCGCGGGCGAACTCGTCCGACTGCGCGACTTCATCCGGCAGCATGGCGACGACGGCCAGACTTTCAGCAGCGACGCGCTCAAGCTCGCCGTCCGCAACTGGAACGCGCTGGAGGTGCTGGTGGACGGCGTAGCCGCCGACGTGGGCAGCCTCGCCAGCCGGGCCAACAGCGCCCCGGTGGTGAGCGACCAGACCCTGGCCGGCACGGAGGACACCGTCCTGACCGGCAGCGTCGGCGCGGTGGACGCTGACAACGACGCGCTGAGCTACGCCATCGCCGAGGGGCCGGCCCACGGCACCCTCAACCTGACCGCCGGGGGCCTCTTCACCTACACGCCCGGCGCCAATTACGCGGGCACCGACCTGTTCCGCATCACCGTGTCGGACGGGCGTGGCGGCGTGGCGACCCAGACCATCACGGTCACCCTGGCCGAGGTCAACGATGCCCCGACCGGTGTGACGTTGGCCGGTGCGACGCTGGCCGGCGGGCGCGTCGACGAGGCCGCGCCGGCGGGCACGGTCGTCGGCACCGTGCAGGCCGCCGATCCGGAGGGCGGGGCGCTCGCCTACAGCCTGATCGACGACGCCGGCGGCCGCTTCACCATCGATGCGGCCACGGGGCGGATCGCCGTGGCGGAGGGCGCCAGCCTCGATGCCGGCGCGGCCCCCGCCCACGCCGTCACGGTGCGGGTCACCGACGGCGGCGGCCTCAGCACGGACACGGTGCTGTACATCGACGTGACGGACGGCCGGAACGACGGCGCGGCCGACGAGAACGGCCTCCCGGCCTCGGTGCAACTGGCCGCCGAGGCGGGGGAGGATCGGGACGGCAGAGGCGTTTCCATCGGCGGCACCTGGCAGGCCGAGACCTTGTCCGGCGGCGGTGGGGACGACACCCTGTCCAGCGGCGGCGGGGGCGGCGCCCTGCATGGCGGCGCCGGCAACGACGTGGTGACCGGCGACTGGGGCGACGACAGCCTGGACGGCGGGTCCGGCAACGACACGCTGACCGGCGGCAGCCAGTCCGACGTGCTGTCCGGCGGGTCCGGAGACGATTTCCTCGACGGCGGCAGCGAGAACGACACGCTCTACGGCGGCTCCGGCAACGACACGCTGATCGGCGGCAGCAACGAAGACGTTCTGTACGGCGGGCTGGGCGACGACCTCCTGGACGGCGGCACCAACGCCAACACGCTCCATGGCGGGGCGGGCGACGACACGCTGCTGGGGGGCGGCAACGAGGACCTTCTGGACGGCGGCAGCGGCGACGACCGCATCATCGCGGGAACCGGCGACGACAGCATCCGCGGCGGCGCCGGGAACGACTGGATCGACGCCGGAGAGAACAACGACACCATCGACGCGGGCAGCGGGAACGACGTCGTCCTAGCGGGCGGCGGCGCGGACCGCATCACCGCGGGCGACGGTGACGACACGGTGTATGGCGACGGCGGCGCCGACCATGTGGACGGCGGAGCCGGCGACGACGTGCTCTACGGCGGCGAGGGCGCCGACACGCTGCTGGGCGGCGCCGGGAACGACCGGCTGGGCGAGGGCGGCTCCTACTGGAGCAACGACCGCTACGACGGCGGTGACGGCGACGACACGCTGGAGGGCGGCTTCGGCAGCGACACGCTGATCGGCGGCGCAGGCAACGACAGACTCAGCGTCGGCGACGACTACAACGGCGACCTTCTGGACGGCGGGGACGGCGCAGACACGCTGGTCGGCGGAATGGGCGACGACACGCTGATCGGTGGTGACGGCGACGATGTGCTGTCCGGTGGCGGCGGGCACAATGTCCTGATCGGTGGCGACGGCATCGACACCGTCGATTTCGGGGCGGGCACCGGACCCATCGCCGTGGATCTGTCCAATGGGGGCGTGCAGCACGGCGACTGGATGAGCGACAGCCTGTCCGGGATCGAGAATGTTCGGGCCGGGGCGGGCAACGACACGCTGATCGGCGATGCGGGCGACAACCAGTTCTCCGGCGGGGCCGGCGACGACAGCCTGGATGGAGCCGCCGGGAACGACAGCCTGGAGGGCGGCGCCGGGGCCGACACGCTGATCGGCGGCGAGGGCACCGATACCGTCGCCTACAGCGGATCGGCCAGCGGCGTCACGGTCGATCTGGCCGTGGGCACCGGGGCCGGCGGCGACGCCGAGGGCGACCGGATCAGCGGGGTCGAGGACATCATCGGCTCCAGCCACGACGACCGCCTGACGGGCGACGGCGGCGCCAACCGCATCGACGGTGATGCTGGCGACGACACGTTGGCCGGCGGGGCCGGGGCCGACACGCTGATCGGTGGCGAGGGCACCGACACCGCGGACTATTCGGCCTCTCCGGAGGCGGTGACCGTCGACCTCGAAGCCGGAACGGGCCATGGCGGCGACGCGGAGGGGGACATCCTGACCGGCATCGAGAACGTCATCGGCTCCGCCTTCGGCGACCGTCTGACCGGCAACGGCGGCGGCAACCGGCTCGACGGCGGGGCCGGCGACGACACGCTGGCCGGTGGCGCCGGGGCGGACACGCTGGTCGGCGGCGAGGGCACCGACACCGCGGATTATTCGGCCTCGGCGGCGGCGGTCACCGTCAACCTGACGACCGGGGTCGGCAGCGGCGGCAACGCGCAGGGCGACCGGTTGAGCGGCATCGAAAACCTGCTCGGCTCGGACGGCAACGACCGTCTGACCGGCGACGCCGGGGGCAACCGGATCGACGGGCGGGCGGGCAACGACACCCTGGCCGGCCTGGGCGGGGCCGACACGCTGATTGGCGGGGCTGGAACCGACACCGCGGATTACTCGGCCTCGACCGCCGCGGTGACCGTCGATCTCTCCACCGGGACCGGTCTGGGCGGTGATGCGGAGGGCGACGTCCTGGCCGGCATCGAGAACGTCACCGGCTCCAGCCGCAACGACCTCCTGATCGGCGACGGCGGGGCCAACCGGCTCGACGGCGCTGCGGGCGACGACACGCTGGTCGGTGGTGCCGGCGCCGACACTCTGGTCGGCGGGGCGGGGACCGACACGGCGGATTACACGGCGTCGGGCGCCGCCGTGACGGTCAGCTTGGCGAGCGGCACGGGAACCGGCGGCGATGCACAGGGCGATCGGCTGTCGGGAATCGAGAATTTGCTCGGCTCCGGCGGCAACGATCGGCTGACCGGCGACGCGAACCGCAACCGGCTGGACGGGCAGGACGGCAACGACACGTTGGCCGGCCTGGGCGGCGCGGACACGCTGATCGGCGGCGAGGGCATCGATACCGCGGAGTATTTAGCCTCGGCCAATGGAGTCACCGTCGATCTGTCGACCGGCCTGGGGACCGGCGGTGACGCCGAAGGCGACCGTCTGACCGGCATCGAGAACCTGACCGGTTCCAACCAGGCCGACCGCCTGACCGGCGATGCCGGGGACAACCGCCTCGACGGTGCGGCCGGCGACGACACGCTGATCGGCGGCGACGGTGCCGACACGCTGGTCGGTGGGGCGGGCATCGACACCGCCGATTACTCCGCCTCCGCCGACGCGGTGGTCGTGGACCTCGCGGCCGGCACCGGCAGCGGCGGCACCGCCGAGGGCGACCGGCTGAGCGGGGTCGAGAACCTGATCGGCTCGGCCTTCGACGACCGGTTGACCGGTGACGGCCTGGACAACGTCCTGAAGGGCGGGGCGGGCGCCGACACGCTGGAGGGCGGCGGCGGGGCCGACACCGCCGACTATTCCGGATCGGACGCGGGGGTCACGCTCGATCTCACCACGGGGACCGGCCTGGGGGGCGACGCCGAAGGTGACCGGCTGACCGGCATCGAGAACCTGTCGGGTTCCGGCCACGCCGACCTCCTGATCGGCGACGGCGGGGCCAACCGGCTGGACGGTGATGCTGGCGACGACACGCTGATCGGCGGGGCCGGAGCCGACACGCTGGTCGGCGGCGCGGGCATTGACACTGCGGACTATTCCGCTTCCGCCGCCGGGGTGACGGTTGATCTCGCGGCGGGCACCGGCAGCGGCGGCGACGCGGAGGGGGATCGCCTGTCCGGGGTGGAATGGGTGATCGCCACCGGGCAGGCCGACAGCCTGACCGGCGACGGCGCGGACAATTACCTCGATGGCCGGGGCGGGGCCGACGCGCTGGCGGGCGGGGCCGGCAACGACACGCTGCGGGTCCTGGACGAGGGCTTCGTCTCGGTGGACGGCGGTTCGGGCAACGA
Source organism: Azospirillum sp. P4_B5 (assembly GCF_056402275.1). Classification (NCBI taxonomy): domain Bacteria; kingdom Pseudomonadati; phylum Pseudomonadota; class Alphaproteobacteria; order Rhodospirillales; family Azospirillaceae; genus Azospirillum; species Azospirillum sp. P4_B5. The sequence goes on along the minus strand of NZ_JBFUHT010000011.1, from coordinate 7,023 downwards.
CACGCTGCGGTTCGAGGGCAACCGGCTGATGCTGCTGGGCACCGCCGTGAACGTCCACGGGATCGAGCGGTTCGACCTGACCGCCGAGGGCCACCAGACGCTGATCTTCAACGAGCAGGGTGTGCGGGCCAACGCGGGGGGCGCGCCGCTCTACGTCACCGGCGACCGCGACGACTTCGTGACCTTCAAGGAGTCGGGCTGGCGGCGGGTCGGCACGCTGACCGAGGACGGCGTCCTCTACAACAGCTACCGCCGCGGCGACAGCGTGGTGAACGTCCAGGACGGCATCCGCATGTTCGGCGACCTCGTGCTGACCGGCACGCCGGGCGACGACGTGATCACCGCGCCGTCCGGCGCCGGCCATGTCGTCGTCTTCGGCGAGGGCGGGAACGACGTCGTCCGGCTGGGTTCGGGCTTCCGGCACGAGATCGCGCATCTGGTGCGCATCGACGACGACCTGCACATCCTGTTCGACGCGGGCGGCGGCCCGGCGGGCGAGGACGGCTACGCCCGCGACCGCGTCACCATCATGGAGCATTTCGCCGCCAACGGCGCCGCGGGGGCGGGCATCGGCGGCATCCGTGAGTTCGTGTTCGCGGACGGCGTGGTCTGGCCGGTGTGGGGCGACATTCTGCTGATGGGCGGCACGGGCGACGACACCATCGCCATCGAGCCGGGATTCACCAGCCGCACGGTCCATGCCGACGACGGGGCGAACGTCATTCGCTTCGGCGACGACGTGACCGCCGCCGACCTTCGCCTGTCGCGCCGCGGTGACGATCTGGAGATACGCATCGCCGGGACCGACCGCTCGGTGATCGCCTTCAACCACTTCTCCGCCGACGTTCTGGCTGGGGCCGGCAACGGCGGAATCCAGGCCATCGAGCTGGCCGACGGCACCGTTTGGCGGGTGAGCGGCGCCGACATCGTCATCAGCACCACCGGCAACGACACCACCGTGTTCGGCCTCGGTGGCGGGGAGGTGACGCTCTACGGCAGCGAGGGCACCGACACCATCAGTTTCGCTCTGACCATCGACCCCGACCGGATGCGGCTGACCCGCGAGGGCGACGACCTGCGCATCGCCTACACCGGAAGCTCCGACTCCTGGATCGTCAAGAACCACTTCGACGGCAACCCGGACGGCGTCTCCACCATCCGCTTCGGCGACGGCACGGCATGGGCCGTCGACAACACCCGCCTGATCGTCGGCACTGGCACCGACGAGGTCTTCACCATCACGGCGGGCCTCGGCGGGCGGGTGCTGGCCGGCGGCGGCGGCACGGACGGGCTGGTGCTCGGCGCCGGAATCCGCCCCACGGACGTGGCGCTGAGCCGCGACGGCAACGCCCTGGTCATCGGCATCGCCGGGACCACGGACCGCGTCACCGTGCTGAACCATTTCGACGGGCTGGCCGCCGGCAACAGCGGGCTGCGCACCATCACCTTCGCCGACGGCACGGTGTGGAGCATCGGCGCGGCGGAGGGCTTCCGCATCGGCGGCGACACCGCGGACCTCTTCACGGTGAAGCCCGGCGACGGCGCGGTGACCCTGTTCGCCGGCAAGGGCTTCGACACGCTGACCTTCGGCACCGGCATCCCGACCGACAAGCTGAGCTTTGTGCGGGAGGGCGAGAACCTCGTTATCGCCGTGCAGGGCAGCGCCGAGCGGATCACGGTGCTGAACCACTTCGCGACCGGATGGGGCGCGTCGGTGCTGGAGAATGTGGTCGTCGGCGGGCGGACATGGCGGCTGACCGATCCCAGCGTGCTGGTCGGCAGCGCCGGGGACGACAGCTTCACGCTGGCGCCCGGCACCGGCTCGCGGATCGTGCTGCCGGGCATCGGCATGGACCAGATCACCATCGGCCAGGGCATCGACCCGGCCAACGTCCGGCTCCAGCGGGTCGGCGACGATCTGGTGGTGACCGTCTACGGCCTCGGCGACTCGCTGACCGTGCTCAACCATTTCGCGGGCGGGGCCAGCGGCGGCGTCCATTCCATCCGGTTCGTGGACGGCAACATCTGGAACATCTGGGGCCACCAGATCCAGCTCGGCGGCAGCAGCACCGAAACCTTCGAGGCCAGGCCGGGCGTCGGCCACGTCTCGATCTATCCCGGCGGCGGGACCGACGTCCTGCGCTTCGATCCGCGCATCGACAGCCTCGGCACCGTGCTGCGCCGCTCCGGCGGCGACCTCGAGATCGTCATGGGCGACGGCGGCGACGTCGTCACCATCCTGAACCACTTCCTCGGCAACGCGCTCCGCAGCGTCGCCTTCGGCGACGGCAAGGTCTGGACGGTCGGCGGCAATGGCGTCCAGGTCGGCACCGACGGCGACGACGTGTTCACGCTGACGCCCGGCATGGGCAACGTCATCGTGTATGGCGGCGGCAAGGCCAACGGCGACCGGATCGTCGCGGCCCCCGGTGTCGATCCCAAGGACCTGCGGCTGACCCGCGTCGGCGACGACCTGCGCGTCACGCTCGGCGCCGACAGCATGACCATCGTCAACCAGTTCGCGTCGGGCGGGGTGGTGATGATCCCGGAGATCATCTTCCTCAACGGCGTGGTCTGGCCGATCGCCGGATCCACCGTCCACATCAGCGGAGGCGGCCGGGAAATCCTGCCGGCGGCCCCGATCATCTATCCCGGCGGCCCCGGCCAGCATCTGAGCATCGACGCCGACCCGGGCAAGACGCGGGTGGTCCGCGTCGGCGCCGATCTGCACATCACCATCGAAGGACGGCAGGACGAGATCGTCGTCGTCAACCATTTCGCGATGGACGGCGTCGGCGACCTCGTCTTCGACAACGGCACCACCTGGAACATCCAGGGCGGCAAGGTGCTGATCGGCGGCTCCGGCCATGACGAGTTCGTCATCCAGGCCGGCATGGGCGACGTCATCCTCTATCCCGACACCTCCGGAGACGACCGGGTGCGGATCGTGGACACCGTCGACGGGTCGAAGATCCGGCTGACCCGCTTCGGCGACGATCTGCGCGTGACGGTGGACGGCACGAAGGACTCCCTGACCATCGTCAACCACTTTGCGGGGGCGCCGCTGGAGGCGATCCAGCGACCGGACGGCAGCGTGATGCCGCTGACCGGCGACGGGGTGGTGTTCGGCGGGAAGGGGCCGACCCAGTTCCTGGTCGGGCGGGACAGCGGCTCGCAGACGATCTACACCGAAGGCGGCGATTCGCTGGTGTTCAGCGACATCGACAGCACCGAAGTCGTGATGTTCCGCACCGGCTCGGACCTGGAAATCCACATCGACCGCACCAGCCAAGTCATCACCGTCCTGAACTACTACGGCGCCATCAAGGACCTGACGTTCCCCGACGGGCGGAGCTTCGACCTCTCCTCCCGCGACACGCTGATCGGCGGAGGCCGGGGCGACGTTTTCCAGATCGGCAAGACCGGCCCGGCCCAGCAGATAATCCATTCCGGCGGTGGCGGCACCATCAACTTCGGCCCCGACGTCGGTCCGGGCGACGTGACGCTCGCCCGTGACGGCAACGATCTCCTGGTGGTCTTCATCGGAAGCGGACGGACGGTGCGCGTCGTCAACCAGTTCGCTCCGCCGACCGAGGGCATGTCGCGCGGTCTGGAGGCGGTGACCTTCTCCGGCGGCAAGGTCGTGAACGTGTGGGGTGAGAATGTCGTGTTCGGCGACGCCGGAACCGACGACTTCACGATCCTGTCCGGCCAGGGGCGGCTCTACGTCTTCCCCGGCGGCGGCACCGACCGCCTCACCCTCGGGCCGGGCATCGCGCCGGCGGACGTCCGCATGGAGCGGGACGGCGTCGACCTTCACATCTTCACCGACGACGGGCGCATCGACCTGATCGCCGTCAACCACTTCGGGCCGAACGGCGTCGCGGGGTCCGGCTCGGGCCTGGGCACCGTGACCTACGGGAACGGGCAGAGCTGGACGGTCGGCGGCAACGGCATCCTGATCGGCAGCCTGGGCAACAACACCTTCAACGTCGGCGCCAACAGCGGACCGACCACGATCCATCCGGGCGGCGAGCTCAACCGGCTCAGCTTCACCGCCGGAGTGCCGCCGGCCAACCTGCGGCTGGTGCGCATCCACGACGACCTGCGCATCGTCTCGGCGGACGGCACGGTCAACATCCTGGTGGTCAACCATTTCGAGAACCGTCTCGACGAGGTGAGCTTCCCCTCGGGACCGTCGTGGAATCTCGGTGTCGAGCATGTGTGGATCGGCGGCGACGGCCCCTCGGTCTTCCAGCTCGACGATCTGGGGTCGGACCAGACGGTCTTCCCCGGCAGCGGCGACACGGTCGGCCTGCCGCCCGGGCTGGACTGGAAGGACGTGGTGCTGTCCCGATCGGGCAGCGACCTCGTCGTCGTGATCCGCGAGACGGGCCGCCAGATCCGCATCGTCAATCACTTCTCGTACAGCGACGGCACCACCGGGCTGGCCGGGCTCCAGTTCGCCGACGGCACCACCCTGCCGCTGGGCGAGCTGGCGATGCTTGGCGGCACCGCGGGCGACCTGCTGACCGGCACGGCGACCGACGATCTTCTGCTGGGCCAGGATGGCGACGACCGGTTGAGCGGCAGCGGCGGCAACGACACGCTGGTCGGTGGGATCGGCAACGACACGCTGGACGGCGGCGCGGGCAACGACACCTACGTCTATCGGTCCGGCGACGGGCGCGACACGCTGCTGGACACCAGCGGGTTCGACACCATCGAGATGGGGCCGGGGATCACCCGCGGCGGACTCTATTTCGCGCGCTTCGGCAACGACCTGCACATCCGCTTCCGCGGCCGACCGGCCGACGAGATCATCGTGACCGGACGGTTCAGTCTGGCGGGCGACGGTGCGTCCTACGTCGAGCGGATCGACTTCGCCGACGGCACCCGCTTCGACCTGACGCGGACCGACATCGCGCTGGAGACGGTGGCGACCGCCGCCAACGAGCAGCTCTTCGGCTACAACGTCGGCGACCGGATCGAGGGCGGGGCGGGCAACGACAGCATCCTCGGCTACGCCGGTGACGACACGCTGGTCGGCGGGACGGGGTCGGACTCCCTCGACGGCGGGGCCGGCAACGACCTGCTGGACAGCCGCGACGATCCGGGCACCGACGGCGCCCGCGACGTGGCCTATGGCCGCGACGGCGACGACACCATCCTGGGCGGCGGCGGCGGCGATGTGCTGTTCGGCGGCACCGGGAACGACAGCATCGACGGCGGGGAGGGCGACAACTCCATCGATGGGGAGGACGGCGACGATCTGCTGATCGCCGGAAGCGGCAACGACACCGTCTATGGCCGGGCCGGCAACGACACGCTGGCCGCCGGGACGGGCAACGACACGCTCTACAGCGGCGCCGGGGACGATCTGATCCGCTACGGCGGCGGCAGCGACACCATCACCAACGAAGGCGGTAACGACGTTCTGGAGATGGGCTCCGGTATCGCGCTGGAGGACCTGTATTTCGCGCGCTTCGGGAAAGATCTTTACATCCGCTTCCGCAATTCGGGTGAGCAGATCGTTCTGACCGGGCGTTTCAACGGGGCGGGCGACGGGACCAGCTTCGTGCAGACCCTGCGCTTCGCCGACGGGTCGACCTTCGACGTGACCCGCAAGGACATCGCGCTGGAGACGGTGGCGAATCCCGGCAGCGAGGCGTTGGAAGGCTACAACGTCGGCGACGTCATCCGTGGCATGGCCGGCAACGACACCATCTGCGGCTACGCGGACAACGACACCCTCGATGGCGGGGCCGGCAGCGATTCCATCCTCGGCGGAACCGGCGACGACAGCCTTGAGGGCGGCGACGGCGGCGACACCCTCGACGGCGAGACGGGTGAGGACACGCTGTCCGGTGGTCTCGGCAACGATTTCCTCTACGGAGGGGCGGGGCGCGACACGCTGTCTGGCGGCGACGGGTCCGACTACCTGTATGGCGGCGCCGATGACGATGTTCTGAACGGCGATGCCGGAAACGACACGCTCGAGGGCGGCGACGGCAACGACACGCTGACCGGCGGGGAGGGCACCGACACGCTGTTCACCGGTCTCGGCGACGACCTCGTCCGCTACGACGGCGGGCGCGAGACGATCAGCAACAGCGGCGGTCAGGACATTCTGGAGATCGGCGGTGGCCTGTCGGCGTCGGATCTCTATTTCGCGCGCTTCGCCGACAATCTCCATCTGCGCTTCCGCGGCCGGTCGGACGAGGTGATCCTCGCCAACCGCTTCAGCGGGGCGGGGGACGGCGCGTCCTACCTCCAGACGCTGCGCTTCGCCGACGGCACGCTGGTGGACATCACCAACCCGATGCTGGTGCTCGACACGGTGGCGACCGATGCGTACGAGAAGCTGGAGGGCTACAACGCCAACGACACCATCCAGGGCCTGGGCGGGGTCGATTCCATCTATGGCTATGCCGGCGACGACCTGCTGGACGGCGGCGCCGGGAACGACCTGCTCTACGGTGGCACCGGCGACGACCGGCTGCTGGGCAACATCGGCGACGACCGGCTGGAGGGCGGGGACGGCAACGACACGCTGGAGGGTGGCGACGGCAACGACCTGCACTACGGCCAAGCCGGCGACGACGTCATCGTCGCCGGCAACGGAACCGACAATGTCGAGGGCGGCGCGGGGGATGACACCGTCAGCGGCGGCGCGGACTCGGACACGGTGTTCGGTGGGGCCGGCAACGACAGCTTGAGCGGTGATGACGGCAACGACAGCCTGTACGGCGAAGCCGGCGACGACACGCTGGAGGGCGGCTCCGGCGCGAACACGATCTCGACGGGCCTGGGCGATGATCTGATCCGCCACAGCGGCGGGCGGGACATCATCGCCAACGAGGGCGGCCTGGATGTCCTGGAGATCCGTGCCGGACTGACCAAGGCGGACCTCTACTACGCGCGCTTCGGCAACGACCTCCACCTGCGCTTCCGCAACGCGGCGGATGAGATCGTGCTGAGGAACCGCTTCAACGGGGCGGCGGACGGTGCGAGCTACGTCCA